>JBILXQ010000219.1:0-5143 GCA_044378375.1 Planctomycetota bacterium | reverse complement strand
CCACGCGGGCTTCGATCTCTTCACGCTTGCCGGCGCCGCCGACGATGGTCGTGTTGTCGTTGTCGACCGTGACGCGCTTGCAGGTGCCGAGATCGCGCAGCGTGAGCTGGTCGAGTTCGACGCCCAAGTCCTTCATCACAGCCTTCGCGCCCGTCAGCGCGGCGATGTCTTCCAGCATCGCCTTGCGACGATCGCCGTAGCCAGGCGCCTTGACAGCGCAGGTCTGCACGATGCCGCGCAGCTTGTTCACCACGAGCGTGGCGAGAGCTTCGCTCTCGACATCTTCGGCGATGATCACGAGCTGCTTGCCAGCTTGCTTGACCTTCTCCAGCAACGGCAGGAGCTTCTGGATCGAGCTGATCTTCTGCTCGTACACAAGCACCAGCGGCTTCTCGAACACGACTTCCATCGTGTTGGGCTGGTTGACGAAGTGCGGGCTCAGGAAGCCGCGGTCGAACTGCATGCCTTCGACCACCGTGACTTCGGTCGTCAGCGTCTTGCCGTCTTCAACGGTGATGACGCCATCCTTGCCGACCTTCTCCATCGCATCCGCGATCAACTTGCCCACTTCGGGATCGTTGTTGGCGGAGATTGTGGCAACCTGACGGATCTCGTCATTCTTGCCGACCTTCTTGGCCATCTTGTCGAGACGCTCGGTTACGGCAGCGGCGCCGTCCTTCATCGCCTTCGTAAGGCGCGAGGGGTGAGCACCTGCGGTGACGGCGCGCAGACCGGCGGTGAAGACCGCCTCGGTCAACAGCGTCGCGGTAGTGGTGCCATCGCCAGCCACATCGCTGGTCTTGCTGGCCACTTCCTTGACCAGCTGGGCGCCCATCTGCTCGTAGGGATCCTGCAATTGGATCTCTTCGGCGACGGTGACGCCGTCCTTGGTGACAGTCGGTGCACCCCAGCCCTTGTCGAGGATCGCGTTGCGACCGCGCGGGCCGAGGGTGGTGGTGACGGCTTTGGCGAGCTTCTCTACGCCGCGGCGGATTGACTCGCGGGCGTCGGCTTCGAAGACCATCTGCTTGGCCATGAGTGACGAGCTTTCTGTGGTGCGTCTTGCTGCGATGGGGTAGTCGTGCCCTCGATGGCTGCGGCAGGGGACTGCGCAGGTGCATCCGGGCGCGCTCCCGTGTGCAAGAAGAGTGCCGACTTGAGTGGAATCGATAAGTATCTGCTAGGTATCGACTTAGGTGCGAGCCTTCGCGTGGTGGGTCTTCTGCCATGTTGGCAGTCTTCTGGCCAGTGATGCTCTCCACCTGCCAAGGAGGCAGAACGCGGTCCAAAGTGTAGGCTCCTGCCTATGCTCCTCGGCTTCCTCGCCCTCGCCCAAGTCACACTCGCGATCGACACTGCCGCCGGGCAGGGGAGCGCGCAGCCTGTGTTGCAACCCGTGACGGCCATTGAATCCTCGGCCTTGTTGTTGCGCTTGGGCGGCCAGGAAGGGCCGCTGAGCAGTCCCGCGGGCGAGCGCTTTGAGCTCCTCAGCGCCAGTGGTGAGCAAGTCCAAGGCGGGTTGGGATCCAGCGATGAGGAGACCCTCGTGGTCGAGCTGGCGGGCGGCGTGTTTGTGCCCTTCGCCATCGACGGGCTGCGCGAGTTGCGCCATGCGCAGCGTGCAGCGGACTTGGTGTTGGAGCGTCCCAGCGAAGGCGATCGCGTGTGGCGTGTGCGCGGCACCGGTGTCGAGCGCATCGATGGTGCCTTGGTTGGTTTCGCCGGCGATGCGTTGGTCTTCGAGGGCGCCGCGGTGGGCGAGTTCCAAGTCGCGTTCAGCGAGCTCGCGGGCTTGGTGGTCGAAGGCCTCGGCTCGCCGTCGACTGTCAAGCAAACTGGCACGCAGGTGCTCGTGGACCTCAACGATGGCTCGCGCTTGAGCGGCATGTTCGAGCGCTTGGATGCCAAGTCGTTGAAGCTGATGAGGCGCGGCAGCGCGCTGGAGTTGCCCACGCAGTTGGTGGCTCAACTACTGCCAGATGACGGGCGTGCGCGTTGGTTGTCGGCCTTGCGCGCGACCAAGACCGAGGCAGCGCGCCCGTTCGGTGATGACGCTGGCATGGTGTGGTACCCGCGCATGGATCGAGCCATCGGTGGTGGCTTGCTGCGGTGCGCCGGCGAGCGTCATGCGCGTGGAGTGGGCATGCTCTCGCCTTCGCGCGTGGAGTACGCGTTGGATGACTCACTGACGCGCTTGCGCGGAGCGTGCGGATTGGATGACTCCGTGCTCACGACGCCCTTGCGTCCGGTGGCGCGCGCGTTGGTGGAGTTGGATGGCAAAGTCGTTTGGGACAGCGGGCCTTTGGCGGCTGGAGCTGCACCCAAAGCGCTGGATGTGCCGCTCAACGGCGCCAAGACGCTGGCCTTGGTGGTCGTGGATCACGACGGTTCGTTCGCCGGCGATCGCGTGGATTGGCTGTCGCTCTTGTTGGTGCGCTAGCCGCGCACGAGCGAGCGGTAGTACACACCGCGATCACCGCCCAAACGCTTGGCTTCGCGCAAGGCCATCTCGGCGTGCGCGCGCAGCGTTTCGGGCGAACACGGCTGGCCCGGGTCATAGCTTTCAAAGCCAATGCTCGTGCTCACGAGCACATCATCGGGCACTCCGTCGATGCGCCCCGTCACACCACGGATGCGATCGCGCAAGCGCACGACCACATGGGCCGCATCGACCTTGCTGGTATAGGGCAACACCACTGCGAACTCGTCACCTCCCAAGCGCCCGGGCACGTCTTCGGTGCGCAACGCGTGTCGGATGGCCTCGCCGACTTTGCTGATCACTTTGTCGCCAACCACATGGTCGTAGCGCTTGTTGATCTGCCCGAACTTGTCGAGATCCAAGAGCACGAAGGCCAACTCGTGACGATGCCGCAGCGCAGCGGAAAGATGCTGCAGCAAGCGTTCATGGAACGCGCGCGGACGCAGCAGGCCCGTGCGCTCGTCGTAGAACGCGGCTTGTCGCAAACGCTCGACATCCGCTTGCCGGCGACTTGAGTCGAGCAGACGCTCGATGCGCAGGCGCGTCTCGGCGCCGGTAGCGCGACGATGCAGCAGGTCCACGCTGTCTCCATCCAGCTGCTTGAGCGTGTCGAGTGCAGGGTCGAGGCGCTCGTGATCCGCGACGAGCAGCAACGGTACGCTGCCCTTGGGCAACGCCTCCAACACGCCCATCGTCTCGGCCGCGCCGCCTTCGACCAGCGGATCGAGGACCACCAGTCCCGGTCGTTCCAAAGCGGCCGCCCGCCGCGATTCCCGCAGCGAACGCGTCACTACCACGCGCAAGCCAGCGGTCTCCAGACTCGCCAAACGCTCTGCCAGCCCCGCGCCGCGGTGGTCGCAAACAAGGATGAGAGGCGTGGACGGCAGCACGGTGCGCAAGGTCTGGTGAGAGCTCTATAAGCCCAAAACCGCGCCAGAAAGGGCAGTTTTGGGTACAGAACTCGGGGCTGGAGGCTCCATCGGGAATCTTACCCCCACGAACGAGTGCGGGCGGGTGGTGGTTCCGTTCCTGATTCGCGCTTGATCCGCAGGTCCCACGGGATAGACTGTTTGCCCTTGAAGTAGCGCCCTGACCACAGTGGTCGGGGAGTGGCTTCAGGCGACCCGGTGGCCGCAGCCACCGCGTGCGACGATCCGCCGAGGATCGACGCTCGTCTTCACTCGGCAGCGGACCGCCGCCCAGCTTGTGCTGCGCGTGGGTATCCGCAACATCCCGACCCACACTCGACAAGAGCACACTCGACGCCTTGCGTCGCGACTGCTTCGTAGCAGGGCTTTGCCTGAACGAAGGAGCAGCGAGGCCCAGGCGCTACGCGAGCCTCACAACGACATCGAGCCACGAAACGACATGCAGACTCTAGACGTCCAACAACTGATCGACGCCGGCGCCCACTTCGGCTGCCGCGTGTCCCGCTGGAACCCGAAGATGCGCCCGTACATCCACGGTCGCCGGAACCAGATCCACATCATTGACCTGCGCGAAACCCTCAAGGGCATCATCCGCGCGCAGAACCTGCTCTACCACCTCGCGGCCGAAGGCTCCTCGATCCTGTGGGTCGGCACCAAGCGCCAAGTGAAGGGCGTCATCACCGAAGCCGGCCAGCGCACGGGCATGCCGGTCTGCACCGAGCGTTGGATCGGTGGCACGTTGACGAACTTTGGTGTCATCCGCACGCGCCTCAAGCGTTTGGAAGAACTCGAGAAGATCCAAGAGTCGGGTGGCGATGGCCAGTTCAGCAAGAAGATGCTGTCGAGCCTGCGCCGCGAGCAGCGCAAGATCATGCGCAACCTCGGTGGCATCCGCGAGATGACCTCGATGCCGGGCGCCATGGTTGTGGTTGACCCCGCGCGCGAAGCGAACGCTGTCAAGGAAGCGCGCAAGATGGGTCTCGTGGTGATCGGTCTGCTCGACACGGACTGCGATCCCAGCGATGTCGACATCGTCATCCCGGGCAACGACGACGCGCTCAAGTCGGTGCGCTTGTTGTTGGGCGAGCTGTTGCGCTCGGTGGAAGAAGGCGCGGCTAACCACCGCGATCGCATGGCTTCCATGGGCGTGGCCGAGAAGCATGACGGCGCCGACGAAGGTCGTCCCGGTGACGAACCGCGTCCGACGCGTGGCAACCGTCTGCCGGAAGGCGGCCGCGGTGGCCGTGGTGGTGGTCGTGGCCGCGGTCCGCGCGGTGGTGGTGACGAAGCTGCAGCGGACGAAACCGCCAGCTGAGCCTGTCCTGAATATTTGACACACCTGAATTCAAGACACAAAGACCAAGGAACAATGACCATGGCAGAGATCACTGGTGAAATGGTCCGCCGCCTGCGCGAACGCACGGGCGCCGGCTTGATGGAGTGCAAGCGTGCACTAGAGACCGCGGGCGGCAACGAAGAAGTCGCGGTCGACAACTTGCGCAAGTCGGGCCTCAAGACGGCCGAGAAGAAGGCCGGTCGCGAGATGTCCGAAGGTCGCGTCAAGTCCTACATCGCCCCGGACGCTCGTTCGGGCGCGCTGGTGGCGTTGACTTGCGAGACCGACTTCGTTGCGCGCAACCAAGAGTTCGAGGTGTTGCTGGCCGATGCGGCCAAGCTCGCCGCGGACACGAAGTGCAGCGATGCAACCGCGCTTGCGGGTGCGGCCTACAAGGGC
>JBILXQ010000006.1:0-18905 GCA_044378375.1 Planctomycetota bacterium | reverse complement strand
CCGCGTGCTCGGCCTCAACAGCCTCTACATCATCAGCATCGTCTTCGTCGTCCGAGTCCGCCTCGTCCTCATCAACGAGCGCAGCCACGATGGGCTCGCCCATGTCCTCGAACTCTTCTTCCTCGTCTTCATCGAGAGTCTCGGGCGTGCCTTGCCACTCGTGATCGATGTCGTCGGGGCTGACCTCGTCATCTTGCTTCTTGGTGCGACGGCGACGCGTCTTCGCTGCGTCCTCAACCAGCTCGGCGGTCTCCGACATGGTTTCGCCGGTTTCTACGCGCGCGTTCGCCAAGCGCGGCCCGTCCGTGGCCAACTCCGCGGGCTTGCCCGCCAAGAAGCCGAAGACGCCGCGTCCAACATTCTTGACATGCTCCACCACAGCAGCAGCCAAGCTCTGGCCGCGCTCTTCGCGACGCTGACGCGCCCACTCGCTGAAGCCTTGCAACGCGCCGTAGAAGCCCATCTCCGTGGCCAGCAACGCACTCACACCCAAGGTCAGCACCAGCACCAGCGTCAAACCAAAGGCACCGAACTTCTCGACGAGGTACGGCACCGTGTGCAACGCGACCCAACCACCGGGACCAAACGGCTGGTAGGGATTCACAATGGCGCTGGCTTCTTCGACCGTCGGCCCCATGCCGTGCTGCAGCAACAGCGCCAACGAAGTGACAAAGCACAACGAGCCAAAGATGCGCAAGCCGGGCATGCGCACTTCGCGCCCTGCCACCATCACCACGCCCCACGCCGCGAACAGGAAGCACAGCAAGAAGCCGGCATTACCTGCCGAAGCCTTCACCAGATGCGCGCAGTACCAACCGACTTGACCGCACCAGTTCCAGCTGGCGCTCAACGGGTCATTGTGCGGAGTGCGGTACGACGCCAACGCCACGAACAAGAACAGTGCGAAGGCCAACGACGCCAAGCCCGCAATCTCGCGCAAACGCGACTGCGCACCTTCATCGAGCTCTTTGCCGAACAAGAAGCCGCGGAGCCCACTTGAGGTGGCCTCTACCGGTTGCTGTTCGTCCTTCGACGCCTTCGCTTTGGCGTTCTTCGTTCGCCCCATTCCGCTTACTACCTCGCGGCCTTCCCGGCCTTCGTGCGACGACTAGGAACGGCAACGCGCACAGGGCGCGCCACCAGCCCGACCAACGCGCGCGCCACCGCCTCTTTGGTGCGGTTCATAAGCGCGACACGCGTGCCGTCTGCACCGTGGATGATCACGCTCGTCCTGGTCGCATTCAACGCTGCAGGGCCATTCAATACGACAAAATCCAGGTTCTTCCTTCGTAGCTTGGCGCGCGCGCGTGCCTCGCCGTCGCCGCTTTCGAGGGCAAAGCCGATGACCGTGCGCGCCTTGCCGCGCAGCTTGGCCCGCGCGACTGTCGCCAACAGATCAGGGTTGCGCACCAACTCGAGGCTCGTGGTCTGTGTCCCGCCGTCCTTGGCGCGCCACTTGCCCGACAGCACCTTCTTAGGGCGCCAATCCGCCACCGCCGCCGCCATGTAGAGCGCATCGCAGGTGGCGAAGTGCTCCTTCAGGGCCGCCAGCATCTCGCGTGCCGTCACGACATCGATGCGACGCACACCCGCAGGCGTCGGCAGGTGCACCGGACCGGCGATCAGCGTCACTTCGTGCCCAGCCGCCTGTGCCGCAGCGGCGATGGCGAACCCCATACGCCCGCTGGACTCATTGGAGAGGAAGCGCACCGGGTCGATCGGCTCGCGGGTGGGCCCAGCGGTAACAAGGATCTTGGCCATGCGCGTGCGACTCTAGACCGCGAGAGTAGAGCCGCGCCCGACGCGCGATCCAGCACAGGTTCACAAGTCGTGCAGTTTCAGCGCCCTACGCGCGCGGCAGCACAGCAGTCACGGCCGCCACTAGCTCGTCGACCTCTGCCAAGCGGCCGGGGCCGCTCTCGCCGCAGGCCATGCGGCCCGTGCCCGGCGCAACCACAGTCCAACCATCCGCGGTAAGGGTCGCGAGGTTCCTCTGCACCGCAGGCGCCGCGAGCATGACGGGATTCATGGCCGGTGCCAGCAAGCGCGGCTTCTGCGGCTCCAACGCCAAGGCGATGGTCGACAGGAAGTCGTCAGCTAAGCCATGCGCAAGGCGTCCGATCGCGTCCGCCGAGGCCGGCGCGACCAGCAGCACCTGGGCGAAACGCGCCCATTCGATGTGGTCCATGGCGCCACGGCGACGCTCGTCCCACTCGCTGCACGCGGCAGGCTGGCCGGTCAGCGCTTCGTAGAGCTGGGGCGCGATGAGCTTGGCCGCGTTGGGAGTCAGCACCGTGCGGACCTCGTGCCCGTCCTTGGACAGGCGGCTCGCCAGTTCACAGCTCTTGTGAATCGCGGCCGAAGCACACACACCCAGCACAATGCGAGCCATCAGCGCACCTCCGTCGAGGCGGTGTCCAGGCCCACGAGCTGACGCACCTCGGCCACAGCGCGATCGAGGTCGTCGTTGATGACGATGTGGTCGTAGCGATGGCGCTCACGCATCTCGTCCTCGGCCTTGTGCAGACGACGCTGCAACACCTCAGGACTCTCGGTGCCACGACCGGCGAGACGCCGCTTCAGCTCCTCGAAGTCCGGCGGCGTGATGAAGATGTACACACCCTCTTCGCCTAGGGCGCGCAACTGATTGGCGCCCTGCACGTCGATCTCCAGCAAGTAGATGTGGCCACGGGCCTTCGCTTCGGCCAAAGGCGCGCGCAGCGTGCCATACAAGTTGCCGAAGACTTCGGCATGCTCAAGGAACGCACCCTCGGCGATCTTCTGGCGAAAATCCTCGACCGACAAGAAGTAGTAGTCGCGGCCATCCACCTCACCGGGGCGCGGCTTGCGCGTGGTCGCCGACACGCTGAACACCACACGCGGATCCTGCAGCAAACGCTTGCAGATCGTGCTCTTGCCCGAACCCGAAGGCCCCGACACTACCAGCATGCGTCCGGCGTTCATTCGACGTTCTGCACCTGCTCTCGCAGGCGTTCGATGAGGGTCTTCAATTCCACCACCATGTGCGCCACAGCGGCATCGGAACACTTGCTGCCGATGGTGTTGACCTCGCGCAAGAACTCTTGCACGAGGAAGTCCAGCTTACGCCCGACGGGCTCTTTGGCGTCAAGAAAACTGGACAACTGTGCCAGGTGACTGCCCAGGCGCGCCAACTCCTCGGACACATCCATCTTGTCGGCAATCAGCGCGATTTCACGGGCCAAATCAGCCTCTGCCACCGGCGCGCGCGCGCCCTTGGGCAGCAGTTCACCGGTCAACAACTTGCCGACGCGCTCTGTCAAGGAAACTTGCAGACCGCGCACCGCCTCTGGCATGCGCTCGGCGATGCGGGCGCGCAATTCGGCCATGCCACGCGCATGCAACTCAAGGTCAGCGCGCAGTGCGGCTCCTTCTTGCGTGCGCATGCGCACCAACTCGGCCGACGCGCGCGACACAGCCTCCAGCACCAGCGCATCTTCAGCCTCGCGGCTGGATTCATCCACCTGCGCCGAGGCTTGCACACCGGGCAGTTCCAACAACTGCGCCATGGTCACATCGTCTTCCACCTCCAAGTGGAGGGCCGCACGCTTCAGTTCGACCTGCCACGCACGAGCGACATCGAGATCGATGCCCACACGCCGCGCGCCGCCTGCGCGCTCAAGCTCCACCGAGACCGTCACAGCCCCACGCTCAGCGTGTTGCTTGATGCGCGCCTCTACATCGGACTCCAGATGACCTTTGTCGAGCGGCAGACGCGCTTTGACCTGCAAGTGACGGTGATTGACCGAGCGCAGCTCGACGCGCACGACCACGCCCTCCGCCTCTGCGGACGCAGCTCCAAAGCCCGTCATCGAGCGCAACATGCGAGCCCTCAGCTACCCACAGGCTTGGCGCGGCTACCCGGCTTGATGGCCGTCGAACCCGACTTGCACAGCGGGCACTCTTCGGGCTTCCAGGTCTGCACCGTGACCTCGGCCAGCGCGAAAGTCGTCAGCCCTTCGGCCGCGAACGGATTGCCGCCCGAGCGATTGACCAAACACGCGGCTGCATGCGGCTTGGCACCATAGCTCGCCAGCACCTCGAAGACCTCGCGCGCGCTGCCACCGGTCGTGAGCACATCTTCCACCACCAAGATCTTGTCGCTCGGCTTGACCACGAAGCCACGGCGCAAGGCCATGTCCTCGCCGACGCGCTCGGTGAACTGAGCGCGGCAACCCAAGGCGCGCCCCACTTCGTAGGCCCAAGTGACGGCACCCATGGCCGGGCCGATCACGATGTCATACGGCACCGGATCCACGGCGCGAATCCGGCGCGCCAGCTCTTTGGCGAGGATCTCCGCCTTCTGCGGATGCTCCAAGAGCAACGCGCATTGGAAGTAGCGATCGCTGTGCAAGCCGGAGGACAGCAAGAAGTGCCCCTCCAACATCGCCCCACAGCCGCGGAACAGATCAAGCACATCAGGCGTGGACATCGTGGCCGTCATGATTCCCAGCGTCCTCTTTTCGTCTCTTTCCTAACAGTTCGGCCCCGCCTGCAGTGTTGCTGGACGGGGCCGTGTGTGTGGTGCAACTCGCGTCACTGGCCGCTGGGCGGCGCTGTGTCCGTGGGCGGGGTGGGCGCAGTCACTTCCGGACCGCTCGTGCCCACGACCGACTCTTCGCTCTTCATGCGGTTCAACACATGCAGGCCCAGCGCGCACACCAAGAAGATGGCGCCCGTCCAGCCGGTGAACTTGTGAATGCCCGAAGCCGCGACCCCGAAGGTCTGCTGGCCCGCGGTGCCCAAGGCCTCGGTCAAGCCGCCGCCCTTGCCTTCCTGCAGAAGGATGACGACGACCAAGACGATCGCCGAGAGGACGAACAGGATGTAGAGGAAGGTGATCAGCAGTTCCATTGCGCGTTCCGTTGGGCCGAGCAGTATAGCAGCGGCCTAGCGGTACTCCAAAAGGGGTAGGAAGGTCTCGGCCTTCAAACTGGCCCCGCCGACGAGGCAGCCATCCACATCCTTAACCGCCATCAGCGCTTGGATGTTGTCGGGTTTGACGCTCCCGCCGTACAGAATGCGGGTGCGGGCGGCCACTTCGCGGTCGTACAGCCCCGCCAGCACCCCGCGCAGGTAGGCGTGCACCTCGCCGGCCTGCTCGGGCGAGGCGGTTTTGCCGGTGCCAATCGCCCAAACCGGCTCGTAGGCGATGACGATGCGGTCCATCGAACGGCGCTCGACCCCGGCCAATCCAGCGACCAGTTGCGCACTGACCACCTGTTCGGTGGCTTTGGCCTCGCGCTGGGCGAGGGTTTCGCCCACGCACACAATCGGGGCCAAACCGGCGGCCAGGGCGGCCTTGGTCTTGGCGCCGATCAAGGCATCGCCCTCGCCGTATAGGTGACGGCGCTCGGAGTGCCCGAGAATCACCCAATCGCAGCCCACATCGACCAACATGGAGGCCGCGATCTCGCCGGTGAAGGCGCCCGAAGCCTCGTCACAGCAGTTCTGCGCGCCGACCTTGACCCGCGACCCCGCCAACAAGCGGGCCACCTCGTCAAGGTAGACATAGGGCGGGAACAAGGCGACTTCACAATCGTCGCGCTCGCCCAAGCGTTCGCGCACGGCGGCGGCCAAACCCAGCGCGCTCTTGCGCTCGAGGTTCATCTTCCAATTGCCGGCGAGCAGAGGCTTGCGGCCAGCCTTGAACCCCGCTGAGTTCAACCCCGTCGAGCTGTAGTCCATCGCGTCTCCTCCTCAGCCGTATTTGAGCATGCGACCGGTGCGCAGCGTACGCCCATCGAGGCCCGCCAACACCTGTGCATCGCGCGCAATTTCAGCAAAGGTCTCCGGCAGAATCGCTTGCGCGCCGTCCGAGTGCGCCTCGCTCGGGTCGGTGTGTACCTCGATCATGAGGCCATCCGCGCCCGCCGCCAAACCAGCACGCGCCAAGGCGCGCACCAAATCCCCGCGACCAGCCGCGTGGGACGGATCCACCACCACCGGCAAGTGCGTGGCACGCTTGAGGTGCGCCACCGCGCCCACATCCAACAAGTTGCGCGTGATCGAGGAATCAAAGCCCCGCACACCGCGTTCGCACAGCACGACCTGTTCGTTGCCTTCGGCGAGGATGTACTCGGCGGCCAACAGGAACTCACGCACGGTGGCGCTGTAGGAACGCTTGAGCAACACCGGCTTGCGCGTCTTGCCCACCTCGGTCAACAGCGCAAAGTTCGTCATCGAGCGCGCGCCGATCTGGAACATGTCGGCGGACTCGCCCACGGCTTCCACATCGCGCGGATCGAGCACTTCCGTGACGATCGCAAGGCCCGTCTCGGTGCGCACGCGCTCGAGCAGTTCCAAGCCCGCATGCTTCATGCCTTGGAACGAATACGGCGAGGTGCGCGGCTTCCACGCGCCGCCACGCAAGGCCGTGGCGCCGCGGGCTTGCACCGCACGCGCGATCTCCAACAGGCGGTCGTAGTCCTCGACCGCGCAAGGCCCGGCGACCAAGCTGATGGCACCGCCACCAAAGCGCGCGGGGCCTACATCCACGGCGAGGTCCGGGCGACCATTGCGCTCGTGCAGTTCGCGCGCCGTGCCGACCTCAAGGACTTGCGACACACCGCACAGATCCTCGAACTGCGCGCGATGCTCCGGAGCGCCGGGCCCCAGCAACTCCAGCAGCGTCCGGCGCTCGTCCACAAAGCGCGGCGTGTAGCCCAAGCGCTGGGCAAGGTCCAAGACCGCCTCCACCTGGGCACGGATCAACGAGGGTCGCAGGCGCAGGAGCATGGTTGGGGCCGCTATCACTATGGGCCGAGAAGGGCCAAGCGTCAACGCGCGCGTGGCGTAGGATAGGTCCATGCAGCGCGATCCGCTCACGATCGAGTCCCTTTTGGCCCTTACGGCGCTGGAAAGCCTGCCGCGCACGGGCTGGGTCCTGCGCGGTGTGCGCACGCCGGAGACGATCGGCGAACACATGCTGGGCGTGCAATGGCTGTGCCTCGCCTTGGCCCACCCCTGCGGGATCGACGCCGAGCGCGCCATTGCGCTGGCCTTGGTCCATGATGCCCCCGAAGCGCTGTTGGGCGACTGGCCGCGCAGCGCGGCGGAGCTGCTGCCGCAAGGCGCGAAACGCCATGCCGAGACGCAGGCCGCCGCGCAGGTACTCGCGCCCTTGGGCCAGCGCGCGCGCGAGCTATGGGATGAATGGCAGGCGCAAGCCAGCCCTGCCGCACGCTTCGTCAAAGTCTGCGACCAACTCCAACTCGGCGTGCGCTTGTTGCGCTACGCACGCGAAGGTCGCTCGGGCTTGGATGAGTTCCTCGTGACGGTGCGCGGCATCGACACGCGTGGCTTCGCTGCGTTGGAAGAGCTGCGCTGCGATCTCGTGCGACTCCTCGAGGCCGAGCGTGCGCTGCGCGCCTAGCGAGTCGTAGACTGCTCCCATGGTTGGTGGTCGCATCTCTTGGCGCACTCTGGTCCCGCTCTTGGCGTTGACGGCGTTGATCGTCGCCTATGCCACGCGGCCGGAAAGCGTGCCGATTGATGCAGGTTCGCTGACGCTGGTTGCGCCGCAAGTGGATGTAGAAGGTCGTGTGGCGTTGCCGCCGCGCGATGCGCAGTTCCGCGCACGGGTCGTGGATGAGACGGACGCACCGATCGCCGATGCGATGGTGTGTTTGACCATTGGTGATGAGTTGCGCTGCGAGCGCAGTGCCGCCGATGGCTCCGTGGACTTTGCTGGTCTGCCGCGCGGCTCGGGCGAAGTCGTGGTGGTTGCTACACGACGCGATCCGCTGCGCGAGCTGTTGCCTGAGGTGTCAACACCGGAGCCGCGCCTGTTGGTGCTCGGGCCAGAGCTGCAGCCTTTGCGTTTCGCTGCCCGCGAACGCTCTACGGTGCAAGTGCAGTTACAAGGTCTAGCTGCGACCGAATTCGCTGGTCATGAGGTGGTGTTGCTGCCCAAGCAAGCACCCTACGAGTTGGATGCGCCTTTGATCGTGCGTGCGCTCAGCGATGCTCAAGGCGCGGTGCGCTGCGAAGATGTGCGCGTGGGCGCCTATAGCTTGGAAGTGCGGCCGTCTTGGGCGGTTGGCAGCAACTGGCCTAATCTCGCGGCGACAGCACCTTCCGCAGCACTTGCGGTGGATGTGACGTTGAGTCCAACGCCTGTGGCCATCGCAGCCACCCTATCGGCACAACGCCTTACCGTGCGCGTGCTCGATGCAGCCAAGCGCCCGGTCAGCGGCGCTATGATTGTGTGGCGCTGGACCGCAGAGGAACGCCGCATTGCACCCGCCGTCACGACGGATGCAGAAGGGCGCGCGCGCAGCGATTGGTTGCCGCTTGGTCGCTGGACGGTCATCGCGCGCGCGGGAGCGTTGCAAGCCCAGACGGAAGTAGCGTTAGAGGCGACCACAAGCAGTGAAGTCGAGCTGACGCTAGCTCCTTCTGAGACCACGGGTACGGACACCAACGATAAAGGAGACCAACCGCGATGAATCGCACCATCGCACTCTTCGTCGCGTTGGTCATGTTGCTGGCGCATGTGCTGTCCATTCATACCGACGCGCGCGGACTGGTCGCCGTGGCGTGGGACCAAGCGCATGTCCCCTTTCGGCTCGGCCGCAACCTGATCTACGAAGGTCAGTTGGCATGGAACCCGGGGATGGAGGCCTTCGAGAGCTATCCCAGTGTGTTGTGGGTGCTCTTGTGCGCTCTGTTTGAACGCGTGTCGGCGCTCATGCACGGCTCGGTCAATGTGTTCGCACAGACCACCGGCGTGCTGTGTGCGCTCGCGACCACGGTGGTGGTCTCGCGTGTGCAACCGCAACGCGCAGCGGGCTTGATGGCGGCCCTGATCTTGGCCACAAGCGGAGCCTTCGCAGCAGCAGCGGTGAGCGGCTTGGAGACGGCCTTGTTTGTGTGGTTGCTGGCATGGGCCTTCCTCGCCTTCGAGCGCGGGCGCGGTTGGTGGATGGGCTTCTTGTTGGCGCTGGCGATGCTGACACGGCCCGAAGCGTTGCTGTTTGTTGTGGGTTTTGTCGTGTTGCGTGCCTTCAGCCGGCCCAGCACCCATCCTCGACCGGTGGATTGGCTGCCGTTCTGCGTGCCGTTGACCACCTTCGCCATAGGAGCCGTAGCGCGTGGCCTGACCAGCGGCCACGCCTGGCCACCGTCGTTCGATCCTTGGCTCAACGCCGATGCAGCCCAACTCAGCGCGGGCTTTTTGACGCTCAAGGCCTTTGTGCTGATCACCATCGTGCCGCTGCTGTTGGTGTGGCCCCTGCTCTATCTCGTGCGCGGTCGGCTCTCGACCGTGGGCGCGCACGCTGCTTTCTTCGCGGTGCTGTGGATGATCGCAGCCGCGTGGCGCGGCGGTGGTGTGCTGCCGTTCTTCGAAGCCTTTGTGCCCGCGCTTCCGTTCCTTGCTATCGCGGCGCAAGAGGGCTTGATGGTTGCGTTTGACGCACCCTCAAAGTTCGTTCGCCGCACGGCTCTCGCGTGCCTCGCGCTGGCACTAGGTGGTTCCGTGTTGGCCAGCAAGACACCGGGCGACATCGGCCCCTTGAAGGGGAGCGCGTACTACGCGCTCAGCGCGACGCCAGCACCGCAAGTGCGGCTCGACTACGACGAGCCTTTGGGACGCCTCGCACTGCACGAGGAGATCGCGCACACCAATCGGCTGCGCAAGCTGGGCCACTACTTGCGCTGGGAGCTTAGCGAAGGAGCGAGCGTGCTGACGCCTTGGCCGGGCAGTATCGGCTACATCTCACGCCGCGTGGTCTACGACGCGCTGGGACGCGCGGTACCGCTGGTGCCTACGGATCGGCCGCGTAGCTGGGATCGCGCCGAACGCGCCGACATGGTGGCTACGGTGCTCGCGGGCTTTGACTACATCGTGCCGGAGATTGGTCTCGTGGATGGCCAACTGTCGGCGAACCATCTCGCGAATGAGTGGCGCTTGCACCTCGACTCGCGCAGCGAGCAGCCCGAACGCACAGCCGAGCTTGCGGCTGCTTTTGAGCAGTACGAGCTCATCACCGTGCGCTGCGGTGTGCCGGATCGTTCGCTGGTGTGGTCGGATCTCGAAACGATGCACTTGCTGCGCAAGAGAGCGCTCGGCAAGCGACCGCAGTTGCTCGCCACGCTCGACGGGCAAAGACTGGTGGTGGGTGTACGGCACAACGCCGAGACCCAACTGACCGATATGCACTTCGAGTTGCGCTCCGCGGCTGGTGTGCGCGCTTCGGTACGACCGACAGGAGAACTTGACAGCAGTGCCCAAGCCCACGCGCGCACGCGCTTGCTGTTGTACGGTTCGGGGCAGCGCACGGTGGAGCTTTGGAATGGTCCGTTGCCCGCAGTCCCCAAGAGCAACGCACAAGGCGGCACAGACAGCACGGACCGCTGGGTAGAAGCACGCATCCAACTGCGCAACCCGCACGCCGATGCCAGCGCCAGCTGGGGCGCTGCCAGCGACGAGCTCGTGATCCCGCTGCCGTAAGGCCGGCGCGCCCGTGTGCTTCCCCCCCGGAAAGCACGCGGACGCGCCGACAAATGGAAACTCAGTTCGTGTGCGCGCTCAGGTGATGTCGAAGCGCTTGAGCTTGCGATACAGCGTGCTCTTGCCGACCTTCAGCAGCTTGGCAGCCGCCAGACGGTCGCCACCGCACTCATCCAAGGCGCGCAAAAGCGCCTTCTTCTCGTAGAGATCGAGGCTGACCGGTTCGTCCTCGGTGATGTCCCAATCCCGCGCCGGGCGATGCCCTGTGCTGGCGCGGGGAGCCGGCGTCAACTCGCCACGCGCGTACGTACCGCCCCAACCCGAAGCACCTGTCGTCGCCATGGGCAGCGACACCGGCAAGGGTGCTGTGACCACACCACGGCCAACCGCTGAACGACCATTGGCACCCAGGTCGCGCATCGTGCGCGGCAGCTCATCCGCAGTGATAACCGGAGTGCTGGCGGCATTGCAGGCAGAGCGCACCACGTCTTCGAGTTCGCGCACATCATTGGGCCAGTTGCGCGCACGCAAGATCGCCAGCGCGCCACCATCCAAGCTCGTGACGCCGCGTGCAGCACCGTGCTTGACGACCAAGCTGCGCGCCAGGTCCTCGATGTCTTCGCGCCGCGACTCCAAGGGCACCAAAGCAATCGTCTGCGCTTCCAACAGCTCGAGCAAGCGCGGGTGCAAGCGACCGGCCTTGGCCAAGTCCTCCGGATTGCCTTCACAAGAGACGATCAAGCGCGCATCGAGACGCTCGGGCTTGGTGGCGCCTACGCGCATGATTTGTCCCGACTCGAGCCAGTTGGCCAAGCGTTCTTGCACTGCTTGCGGCAACTCACCAATGTCGGCCAAGTGCAGCGTGCCATCGACCACATGCTGCAAGAGTCCTTGACGCGCCACCGGTGCGGCACAGCCGAAGACTTCGGCGAGCGCATGCTCGGGCGCCATCGCACCACAACGCTGGCTGATGTACGGCCCTGTGCGCGGCGAGGTGTAATGCACAATGCGCGCCACAAGGTCCTGCTCGCCTCCGTTCGGTCCGGTGATGAGCACCGGCGCCGCTTGTGCCGCCGTGGCGACCACGGTGTTGCGCACTGCGACCACAGCAGCACTGCGACCCGGCAGCGCTTCGGGGCGCCACAGCACACGCGCTGCATCCAACAGCACGCTGCTCTCGCGACCATTCAACACCGTGTCGCTGATCTTCAAGCGCTCGGCGGCGTATCGACGACGCGTGGCGTCTTGCAGCACCAGCAAGCGCGTGGCGACATGGTTCGTCGGACCGCCCGGGCGCACCAACAGCGGCACGGCCACGGCGCTCAACGAGCGGGTGCCGCGACTGCCGCGCGCCGGCAGGTCAAAGCGAAAGCCCACGCGCGGTTCGGTGCGCACATCGCGCACGAAGGCCTCCAACCCGCTCGAGGGCGCCAGCGTGCCAAGCGGCATCGAATCGATGCGCTGGCCGAAGATCTCGCACGCGCCGCGGTCGGCGTAACGCACCAAGCCCTCGTCGTCGACAAGGATCACGCCATCCGGACGGCCGGTGGCCAGCTCCTTCAAGATGGTCGCGGGATCGATGCCACCATTCTCAAGGCCCTCGCGGGCCGCGGCGTCGCCGCCGGTGGCACGCTTCAAGGCATCCTGGAGCGAACGCACATGCCGCGCCAGCTCGAGGCAGCGCTGACGATGGCGCAGTTGAGCGTGCAGGATTTTGGGCAACGACTCGAGCTCGTCCTTGTTGAGGTACAGATCGGCGCCGCTTTCATAGGCGCGCACCAAGTCGTCCTGGGTGCTGTGGGTCTCGGTGTACATCAAGACCGGCGTGGCCCCGCATTCCGGTACGGCCTTGAGTCGGTGCGCGGTCTCGAACCCGTCGATGCCCTTGCTCATGCGGGCTGACACCAAAATGGCGTCGAAGGGTGAGGTGCGTGCCTCGGCGAGGCCGCGTGCCCCGCTCTCCAGTGCCACGACCTCGTGTCCCGCGTCCACCAGTTGACTGCGCAGAACCAATCGGTTCCCCGAGTCTTCGTCGATCAGTAGTAGTCGGCTCATAGAGTATGTCTCGCTTCCTTAGCGTCTGATTCCAGAGGGCGGTCTAAGGCTCGCTCGGTGCACCGGGGGGACACGGCTGGACCGAGACTGGGAAGACCCAAGACTTTTCCTCTGTTTCGATCCTAGCGCACTTGATCGGTGTACGAAAATGACTAAGTTGCGAAATTGGAGACCCCTACGCACCTGTACGAATAAGGATTAGTTGATCCGAGAATCGGCCCTGCACACCCGGGCAGCTGCAACGGGTGCATTAGCTACGACGCAACTAGCAGCTGGTCATTAGCCGGCCAACCACGACCGTACAAACGCCACGCCTACACTCTCTACGTGTGCGGCAACATGGCCTGCACCGGGCCCTACAGGACGACGCACCAGCCGCATCCAACGCCCTACGGCGTAAATAGATAAAGAGAAAGCCATTGGTGGGCGATGAGGGATTCGAACCCACGACTTCCTCCTTGTAAGGGAGGCACTCTAACCGCTGAGTTAATCGCCCGTGAGGTACTTACAGGGTATCTTTCGCCGCCAGACTCGACCACAGCCAACTCAAGGCTCTCCACAGAAAGCTCCCCCCAGCCATGCGCATCGCAGTCGTCGGTACCGGATATGTCGGACTCGTAGCCGGTACCTGCTTTGCCGAATCAGGCAACACGGTCGTTTGCATCGACATTGACCAGAAGAAGGTCGACGCCCTGCGTCGCGGTGAGGTTCCTATCTACGAACCCGGCCTGGAAGAGCTCTTGCGCCGCAACACGAAAGACGGGCGCCTCTCATTCACCACGAGCTATGCCGACGGCATCCCGCGCGCAGAAGTCGTCTTCATCGCGGTGGGCACGCCTCCGGGCGAGGACGGCAGCGCGGACCTCAAGTATGTGCTCTCTGCGGCGCGCTCGATCGGGCAGCACCTGACGGGCTATGCCGTCATCGTGGACAAGTCGACCGTACCGGTCGGCACCGCGGCCAAGGTGCAAGCGGCCGTGGCTTCGACCACGCAACATCCGTTCGCCGTGGTCAGCAACCCCGAGTTCTTGAAGGAAGGCGCCGCCATCGACGACTTCCTCAAGCCCGATCGCGTGGTCATCGGCAGCGATGACAAGCGGGCCGCTGATGTGATGGAAGAGCTGTACGCGCCCTTCGTTCGCACCGGCAACCCGATCATCCACATGGCGATCGCTTCGGCCGAGCTGACCAAGTACGCCGCCAATGCAATGCTCGCCACGCGCATCTCGTTCATGAACGAGATTGCCAACATCTGCAACCGCTCAGGCGCCAACATCAACGATGTACGGCGTGGCATTGGTTCGGATGCGCGCATCGGCAACCGCTTCTTGTTCGCGGGTGTGGGCTATGGCGGATCGTGCTTCCCCAAGGATGTGCAGGCCATCGTCAAGACCAGCGCGGAGTTGGGTTACGACTTCAAGATCCTCAAAGCCGTGGAAGCTGTGAACGCTGACCAGAAGCGCCTGCTGGTGCAGATGGTCAAGCAACACCACGGTGCCAACTTGGCCGGCAAGACCGTGGCTGTGTGGGGCTTGGCCTTCAAGCCCAACACGGACGACATGCGCGAAGCGCCGGCCATCGTGGTGGTCGAAGAGCTTTTGGCAGCAGGAGCCAAGGTCGTGGCCTTCGATCCCGAGGCCATGACGGAGGCTCGGCACCGTCACTTTGGCGAGCGCATCACCTATGCCGCCAATCCCATGGAAGCCGTCAAAGGCGCGGATGCCTTGGTGTTGGTCACCGAGTGGAACGAGTTCCGTCGTCCCGACTTCGAGGCGATCAAGAGCGCGATGCGCACGCCCGCGGTGTTCGATGGCCGCAACATCTATCCGCGCGCCACACTCGAGCGACTAGGCTTCGCGTACTACGGCATCGGCTGCTGAAACCAGCTGTTTTCCCGCTACAAACAACTAGTGCGCGCCTAACACAGGAGCGCTCGACCTCTTGCGAGATCGAGCGCTCCGATGATGTCGTGTGTCGTAGGTCGAGCATCGTGCGCGCCGTTCTGTCACCGCGACAGAGCTTGAAGCGCGACCGCCTCGTGCCTTTGACATCTACTTAGTTACTCATCTCGCGAGGCGCATGCAACACCCAATCGGCTTGCTTGCCAGTTTTCTTGTCGTGCACCTTGGTACGAGTTCATGGCTGTGTCGCCTTCACGCGACGCTCGATCATGCGTTCCGCACGACGCAACGCTGACATCCCATCAAGCGCCGCGACGATACGACGCGACAACTCGTCCGGTGCTTCGAAGTGTCGTTCGAACGCGGCACGCACGAGATGCAACTCACCGGCCGCTGCTTCGATGTCTCCACCATCCAACCACTGGTTCGCCAAGCGATCCCACGCCTCGATACGACGTAAGGCATCACTCGACTCACGCGTTAGCCGACGCCAACGCTCACGCGCCGCCATCACCGCCCCACGCTTGGCCAACAAACGCGCCGACCAATCCAAAGCTTCGTCCCTATCGCCACCCACCACAGCCGCCGAAGTCATCGCTCGCTCATAAGCGGCTTCGGCGCGCGCATAGAGCCCCGCACGTCGCAACTCATGCGCAGACTCCACCAAGGCACGCGAGCGCCATCCACTCGCAGCCCCCTGTTCGATCGCTTGCTCGTAGGCAGCAAGCGCCGATTCCAACTGGCCTTCATCTACCAGCAAACGGGCTGCACGCACCGCGGCTTCGGCAACCTCGGCGTGAGCACGCGGAAAGCGTCGTTGCACCTCGCGATAGGCCTCGATCGCCGCACGCCGCCGCGTAGAACGGGCTTCCGCAGACGCTGTGCGCAAGCCCACACGCAAGGCCTCAGCAGCCTCGAGCTGGGTCTGCGCGCTGTGCTGCGCTTGCAAAGCGACCGTCATCCACATCAAAGCCGCAGGCAACGGAGTCATAGCCCACGCTCCTCTTGTTCCAGTTCAAAGGCCAAGGTCGTGCGCAAGACCGCCACCAAGCGTGTGCGCGCACGCCAGGCGTGCTTGCGGCGCGAGGCGGTCTCCCCCACATAATCCGCCTCGGCCGAAGCCAAGCCGTAATGCCCCAACAATGCCCGCCTGTCGTCTGGGCCCATCACGCCCAACGCACGATGCACCGCACGCAGCGCCACGCTTTGCGGAACCCGCTGCCCTTCAAAGAGCCACTGTTGCTCCTCGGGCTGGTAGCCCGGAATCGCCTCACGACCCTCCACCAATGCCAAGCGTTCGTCCGTCGCATCCATCGGCGGTTCCAGTCGCCGCCTGCGCATGTGGTCACGCCAACAGTTGAGCACCACCGACCGCATCCAAGGGCGCTGGTCAGCGGCTTGAGGTGCGCTCGTCGCACGCGCCATCCGCAGCAAAGCCTCTTGGACCAAGTCATCACGCAGTGCCGCATCCGGGCAACAGCGCGTCAACACCGACATCAACCACTCACGCTCCGGGGCCTGCATGTGCAATTCGCGCAACGCACCGTTTGCGCCCGTACTCACGCCCACCCACATCCCTTGCTGGATCTGCATCACTCCTCCTTGCACGCCGCGTGGCCGAACGCGGGTCGTGCAGCCACCTGACGCTTTGGCGCGCGTCAGCGTGGCCGAGGAGCTTGTGCACAGCGTGCGCAACGCGATCTGCCGCACCTCAAAGCAGCGACTATGTCCAAAGGCACGAGGGACGCACGGGCAGCGCAAGCCAAGCAAGGCCCGACCTTTGGCCGATGTTCGGGCGCGGAAGGCCACTCCAGAGGCTGGCCGCACTTTCGCGGACCAAACACCCTCTGTGCACAACTCAGGCAATCACGACATCACCGAAGCGCGGGCACCAACATGGCTTGGCCCAAGCTCGTAGCCGCATCCACCCCACGCAACTGCGCCACTAAGGCCAGAGCAAAGTGGAGCGCTGTGCCCACGCCGCGACTGGTTGTCACCAATCCATCCACGACCACGGCTGAGTCCACATACTCCACGCCTGTCAAACGCGCTTGCACGCTCGGATAGCAGGTTGCCTTGCGCCCGTGCAGCACACCGGCCGCATGCAACACCAATGGTGCCGCGCACACCGCTGCAACGGGACGACCACGCGCGACCAGCGCTTGGATCAGACGCCCGACCGCACCATCGGCCACCATGCGGTCGGTCCCGGGCTGCCCGCCGGGGATGGCACACAACGCAATCTGATCCAGCGGCACATCGACGAGACGCGCATCGGCTTCCAGCGCGAGGCCGTGGCTCCCGCGCACAAGCAGACTGTCGTGCGGCCCTGCTTCGACCGCGGCCACCACCACGCTGAGCTCGGCGCGGCGCAACACATCAATGATGGTCACGGCCTCGATCTCTTCGAAGCCGGACATGAGCGGCACCACCACGACGGACTGGATCGGTTGCATAGCGGTCTCCTCGACCGTGCACAGGATAGACTGTGGCTAATGGCGGAACCGGTCCTCGTGTCAGCGTGTCTCATCGGTTCTCATTGCCGCTACGACTCGCGTACGAACCTCGATCACGAGCTGGTACGGCGCTTGACGGAGGAGGGCTGCACGATCGTGCCGTTCTGTCCGGAAGAGGCGGGTGGCTTGGGCACACCGCGACCCGGCGCGTCGATCCAGTCCGCGAACGCAGCCGCGGTGGTCGATGGCAAGGCGCGCGTGGTCGATGTGCACGGGCGCGATGTCACCGCTCAGTTCCTCAAGGGAGCGCATGGCGCGCTCGAGACCTGTCGCATGCATGGCATCCGGCGCGCGTACCTCAAGGAGCGTTCGCCTTCGTGCGGCACCTGTGCCACGCATGTGGACGAGGTGCAGGTACCCGGTCCGGGCGTCACGACCGAGCTGCTGCAGCGGAACGGCATCGCGTGCACGCCGGTCGAAGGGAAGAAGGCCTGACGCTCAGCCGTCGACAGCCACGTCAACCAAGGTCGGCTGCAGCACGCGCTGCAGGTCCTTGGGGTCGAGTTCGACCAAGAACCCTCGTCCACCGCCGTTGATCCAGATCTTCGGCAGCTCGAGGATCGAGCGCTCGCAGTAGACGGGCAAGGCGCTCTTCGTGCCGAACGGGCTGGTGCCGCCGACTTGGTAACCCGAGTGCCGGTCAGCCACCGCCGGCTTGCAGGGCTGCACGCTGCGAGCGCCGAGCTGGCGCGCCAGGTTCTTGGTCGACACCTGCTTGTCCCCATGCATCAACACGATCAAAGGCCGCGCTTGGTCATCCTCCATGACCAAGGTCTTGATCACGCTGTGCTCGGGCACGCAAAGGGCTGCCGCCGAAGCCGCGGTTCCACCGCCCTCGGTCCACGCGTATTGGTGCGGCACAAACAGCACCTCGTGCGCGCGCAGCACCCTTACCGCTTGGGTCACCGGGTACTTCATGCGACTCGTTACAGGCGCGGCTTGCCGACCACGATGACGTGGAAGCCGAGCAGCGACAAACCTGGGACCGCGCAGAGCAGCGCGTCGAGCTTGAGGAAGAAGCGCGTCACCAGCGTGTTGAACGGGAGCCACTTCAAGAGGCCGATGTGGTCGGGGAAGCCAGCGAACACATAGGCGAACACGCCGTACTTCTCGACCTTCACGACCTCGAAGCCCGCCTGCTCGCACAGACCGACGATGCCCTTGCGCGTGAAGCCCTCGTCGCCCTCGTCGAAGTGCGGGCTCTTTTTGTAGAGGACCGCGCGCGCCAAGCGGATCAGCGGGTTGTCGTTGCAAGGCTCGCTCATGATCAGCGCGCCGTCGGGCTTCAGCACGCGGCGGCAGTTGGCGAGGAAGTCGACGTGCTTGCGCGTGTGGTGCAGGCTGCCTTTGCAGAACACCGCATCGAAGCTGCCATCGCCAAAGGGCAGGCGCTCGGCATCGCCGACAACGAGGCGCGCATCCGGCACATACTGGCGCGAAACGAGCAGCATGTCCTCCGAGATGTCGAGCCCCACAGCGCGCGGGTAGCTCTGGTTCAGCTCGGCCAGAAAGAACCCCGTGCCGCAGCCGAGATCGAGCACCTGCGTCGCGCCCTTGGGCACCAAGGCGATCATGCGCGCGTGCCAGTCCTGCTGGAACAAACGCGAGAACGGCAGCGAGTAGCGATAGGCATAGCGCGGGGCGAGATCCTTGTGCAGATCAATCTGCGCTTGCGCGTTGCTGGAGCCGGTCGCCATGGAATGCCTAGGGGGAAGTCTACTATCGGCTACCATGCGGGGGATGGCTGGAGCCTCGCTCCTGATGCAGATCGTGTCGTTTGCGCCTCTGGCGCTGGCGGTGTGCTTGTGCCTTATGCGCGCCGATGTCCTGCCCGGAGGCTGGCGCTTGGCGCACGCAATCGAGAATCGCTATGTCGCCAAGGCCCGCGAGCGCGCTTGGCATGGGCTTGATCGGTTGGAGCAGATCCGCGCGGCGCAG
>JBILXQ010000218.1:0-5163 GCA_044378375.1 Planctomycetota bacterium | reverse complement strand
CTTCAGGCGCACCAAGCTCGGACCGCGTCAAGGGCACTTGACGAGCAAGATCCTGTACGCGCACGCCATTGGGACTGGTGTGCACACGCGCCGGGTCGCACACGCCGCTCTTCTTGATGGTCTGGGCCTCGGAAGCCCCCACCGCAACGACCGCCTGCGAGCTGCCCGCCAGCGCACGCTCGATGTCAAAGTACAGGCGCCGTTTGAGTGAGCCAAACATGGCATCGAACAAGAAGCTGTAGGTATGTGGCGTGTGCACACGCGCACCGGTACCAGCCGCAAGAGACGCCAAGCGCCCGAGCGCGCCAGCCTTGCTGGAGTGAGTATGAACGATATCCGGTTGCTCGCGTTCGATGAGGCGCGTCAAAGCCAGCAGATGACGGGCATCCTGCAGGGGGGCCAGCTCACGCACCATCGGCAAGCGTGTCACGCGCACTCCGCAAGCCTCCAAGGCGTGCAGATCATCGGTAAAATCAGCTTGACGCAGCGCCGACGCGACCAAGTGTGTATCCACTCCGCGCTGAGCCAAGCCCGCGCACACATCGACGATATGGCGGCGTGTGCCACCAATCGTGCACTCCATGACCTGCAAGACGCGCATGGCCTCAGTACGCGCCAGTCCCCTTGACCACGGCAAAGACTGTCAGCACCGTGATGACCAAGTCGAGGAGGAACGACTGGTTCTCGATGTAGTACAGGTCGTAATCGAGGTTGTCGTGAATGGCCGCAGCGCGCGCGTAGCTGATCTGCCACAAGCCCGTGATGCCCGGCTTGACGCGCAAGCGCTCGCGCTCAAACGGACCGTAACCATCGACGATGAAGCGCATTTCAGGCCGGGGCCCGACTACGCTCATGCTGCCACCAAACACATTGAAGAACTGCGGCAGCTCATCCAGCGAGTAGCGCCGCAACACGCGCCCAATCTTGGTGACACGCGGATCGTACGGCGAGTTCGGCGTAGGTGCGTCCCCACCCATGTGCACATGCATGGTGCGGAACTTCCACATGGTAAACGGCTGACCATCACGGCCGATGCGCACTTGCTTGAAGAACACAGGCCCTGGCGACTGCTTCTTGATCAGGATTGCCGTCAGCACGAACACCGGCGCCAAAGCCACGATCACCAGACCGGAGAAAACGATGTCAAAGGCGCGCTTGGCGATGCCTCCCAACACGCTGTTGCCGCGTTCGGGGCGCACGATCAGGGGGATGGAATCCAAATTGTCGATGCGCACCTTGAACTGCATCAACTGCCAGAAGCGCGGCACGACCTTGTAGACAGTCCCGGTGCGTTCGCACAGCTCGACGATGCGCATCACGCGCGCTTCGTCCTGTTCCGGCATGGCGACGAAGACCTCGCTGACCTTGTGCATCATGATCAAGCGCTCTAGGTCCGCATAGCCGCCCAACACACGCGAGCGCTCGACCATCGTGCCGTGCAAGGCCGGGTCATCATCGACGAAGCCGACCAAGTTCAAGCCCAGCGTGGGCACCAGCATGAACTTGCGCTGCAGCTTGCGCCCGGTGGCACCCGCGCCGTAGATCAACACGTTACGGTTGCCGACGCCGCGGCGGTGCAAGGCTTGAATGACGCGGAAGCTGATGAAGCGACTGATCATCATCGCGCCCAAAATCGTCAAGAAGGTGACGAGCAAGGTGACGCGCGAGATGGAGTTCGGATTGATGTCGAGATCGATCACACGGTGCAGCGGCACAATGATCTCGTACAGCGTGCCTGACGGCGCCTGCCATGTGCTGTGCAAGTACACGATCAGCGTGAAGAGCACGAAGAACGACACAATCACACTCTTCACAACCGCCTTGAACTCGTTCATGTTCAAGAGCGACTTGACCGGGCTGTACATTCCGAAGGCGTGGAAGGTGACCAAGCACACCGCGCAAATCAGAGCGGAGAGCTCCTTGTACAGCTGTGTGTGGCGCCACTGCAGATCGGCCGCCAACTCGGTAGGCACACCGCCTACGCGCTGGCCGATCTCATAGCCGATCCAACACGAGAGGATCAGCACCGCGAGGTCCACGAGCACCTGCGCCGACAACATCACCGGCTCGAAGTTGCGCCGCAGCGCCGTGCCCAGCACAGTCATGCTTCGGCCCTCCGCCACGCGGCCGACGACGACTCGATCTCTTGGGGAGTGTTGGACTTCAAGCGGGGACGCCTGATGCCGGAGAAGTCGTCAGACGAGCTTCTCCCACAGGGGCAGAAGTGTATCGGCCGCACGGGGCCCCTGAGTTTCGTAGTTGGCCCGGAAGGTGGATCCTCCGAACCAGCCGGCACGGTCGGTAACCGCCCGCAGGGCCGCGAAAGGAATTCCACATCCGGCTGCCACGGCCGCCGCCGCCGCCGTCTCCATGTCGGCGACGGCCGGTCCGGGCCACGCCCGCGTAAGCCGAAAACGGCGCAACGGCGAGAGAACTGCGCGATCGGCGGTCAAGAAGTGCGCCTCGGGACCGGGCGCAACGGCTTGCCATGCGGCACGCAAGCGAGCATCCGCCTCGACCTCGCGACCGGCACGCACGCCTAGGTCGGCCTGCACCGCCCGCGTGCAGTGCACAAGGGTCCCGACCGGAAGGCTGGCGACCAAGCCCCCACAGGTGCCCACCACCCACAGTCGCCCCAAAGGCGCTGGACTGGCATGGCATAGGGCCGCCACGCCACGCGCTGCGGCGACTTTGCCGATGCCGCAGATGACGGCGCGCGCAGGCCGCGGCGCGTCCAACTCCAACACTTCGAGGCCCAAGACCTGCTGACGCGAGCGCACACGCCGCGCCCACAACCCCAGCTCGCCAGCAAGGGCACACACGATTCCTTCCACGCCAGCCTGTGTCTGCACCGTGCGCCGATTCTATCCTTTGCGTAGCCAACGCAAGCTGGCAAGTCCCATGCGCCTCACCGACGCCATCGTCTTTGTCACTGGGCTCAGTGCCCTTGTCCATCAAGTCACGTGGACACGGCTCCTCGCGCGTGTGTTGGGTAGCGACGCGTCGGCGATGGCGCTGACACTGGCTGTGTTCCTCGGTGGACTGGCGCTCGGCGCGCATCTGTGGGCGCGCCGAGCCGCACGCACCACCGCCCCGCACACATGGTTCGCAGCTCTCGAGCTGTTCATCGCTATCTGGGCGGCGGCCTTGCCTAGTGTGCTGGTCGCCTTCGAACCGCAAGGCGAGTTGTGGCTGCGCGCGCTGATTGCCAGTTTCTGCCTGCTCCCGCCGACGATTGCGATGGGCGCAACAGTCCCCTTCCTTGCGCGGGCGACGATTCGCGACGGAGTCGAGACCAGCAGCGAGACCGGCGCGTTCTATGGCGCGAACACGCTAGGTGCAGCACTGGGTGCGTTGCTGGCTCCCTTCGCCCTGTTTCCCAACCTCGGCTTCCATGGCACTGCGTGGGCCGCGGCTGGCGCACAAGCCTGCGCGGCGCTGGCAGCTTTGTGGTGCCTGCGTGGACTGCGTGAACGCGACAGCACCATCACCGCTTTGGACGGAGCGGCCAAGCCTGCGCGTTGGCATGTGTTGTATGGCGTGACCTTCCTGACCGGCGCAACAAGTCTTGGATTGGAAGTGTTGGCTACACGCTTGCTGACGACTGTAACAGGAGCGTCGGTCTATGCCTTTGCGATCGTGTTGTGTGTGTTCTTGCTGGGCCTCGCTCTGGGAGCGCGTCAACTGGCGGGACGGCGTGCGCGCACAGCACTAGCTGCACGGACCTTGGTGCGCGACCCGGAACATGCCCGTAAAGTATTGTTGACAGCCCTGCTGCTCGTACCGGCCTTAGCCCTGGGCGGCTTGTTGGCGCTGCGGCTGCAATTGGGTGTGGATGATCTGTGGTCCGGGCTTGTGAACCGCTTGCCGCAAGGAGATGACCTGACGCGTGTCTGGCTGGTGCATGCCTTGTGGGCTGGCTTGGCCATCTTGCCGCCAGCAGTCGCGTTTGGAGCGGCGTTTCCCGCTGCTGCGCACGAGCTCGCACGCGCCCAACCGCATGTAGATCCGGCTCACTCGGTGGCCCGGCTGTATGCCTGGAATGGAGCCGGTTGCGTACTTGGCGCCCTAGTCACGGGCTTTGTGCTGATGCCGCATGCAGGTCCACGCGTGGCGATGGCTGTGCTGTTGTGCCTGCCCTTGCTGGCAGCCTGGTGGGTGGCACGCGAGCGCTGGGTTTGGCACGCGGCGGCTGCTGCAGTGGCGTTGGTGCTCGCCACGCAAACACTCTGGCCCGGAGACGAGCGCACCATGGCGCGCGCCCTGCATACAGGGCACGATGCCCACACCAGCGTGCGTGTCTCCGAAGGCTACGCGGATGATGGCACTTTGATCCGCAGCATCTGGGTCAACGGCAAGCCCGAAGCATCGACGGCACCTGTGGATTTGCGCTTGCAATGGCTGCTGGGCCACATCCCTCTGATGCTGCATGGCGAGGTGCGCACAGCAGCGTGCGTGGGCTTGGGCACAGGCATGACCGCAGGCTCGTTGCTCGATGCACCGGGCGTCGAAACACTCACGATCTTCGAAATCTCGCCCGCTGTCGCCCGTGCTGCCCGGCATTTCGATGCATGGAATGGAGCCGTGTTGACGCAACCACGCACCCGACTCGTGATTGCTGACGGACGGCATGCGCTAGGTTCCACGACCCAACAGTTTGACCTCATCACAGCGGACCCGGTGCACCCGTGGACTCGTGGGTCAAGTGATTTGTACACGCTCGAGCACTTCCAGCATGTGCGCCAACGGCTTGCACCCGGCGGTGTGGCCTCGCAATGGTTGCCGCTCTATGAGTTGTCGTTCGAGGATGTACGCACCGTATGCGCCACGTGGTGTGCGGCGTTCCCGCATGTCTCGGCGTGGCTCACGGCGTATGACTTGGTGTTGATTGGTTCTGAGCAGCCGTTGCGCAGCTTGGAGGAGTTGGGGGCAAGCACCCTACCGCCCTCCATGGCCTCGGTCCTCGCAGGAGCAGGCGTGCGCGACAGTTGGGACTTGGTTGCGCTGTGCTGTGCTCAGGATGCCCAACTGCGCGAGTTGGTCGCTGGAGTGCCGCCCATGCGCGATGACTTGCCTGTGATCGAGTTCCGTGCGCCACGTTCCGCGCTTGCAGGCTACTGCACAGAAGCGCTGTGGTGGGCCGTGCGGCCTGAGGCCTTGCTG
>JBILXQ010000217.1:0-5177 GCA_044378375.1 Planctomycetota bacterium | reverse complement strand
GCGCTGCAGGTTGAGACCTTCCGCTGCTGCATCGGTTGCCACCAAGACGCGTACAGGGTGGGCAGGGTTGTTGAACCAACCCTTCACATCACTGCGCTCGACATCGTCCATGCCGCCGAACAGTGTCAAGACGCGATCAGCACCGAACTTGGCGGTGAGGCGCCGCACAAGGTAGTCGAGTGTGGTCTTGTACTCGGTAAAGACCACCAAGCGTTCGTCGTCGCGCCAGCGCCCTTCGTTGCGCAGCAACTTGTTGATCAGCGCCTCGAGCGCGGAATAGCGCGAATCCGCGAGCGGATCGACCTCCGCAACATCGCCCTTGGCAGCGTCAAGTCGCAAGCCTGCGATAGCAGCATCCAGTGCTGCGATCTCGGCTTGCATGGAGGGCGCAACGCCCTTCAACCATGCACCAACGACCCCAGCGGCCGTCGCCATCCGCGACTGCGTCTCGCGGTCATTTCCGGTTTCGGCTTCAAGGTTGCGACGAGCAGCCTGCACCTCGGCATCGGCCGCAACCTGATCCTCAGCGAGCCCAAGTTTGCAGCGTTGCCATGAATCCGTAAAGGCCACGGCGCAAGACAGCAAACGCTTGCCTAGGATCTCCACTGCAAAGCTGCCTGTACGACGGCGCGCGCCGCGTTCGCTGGCGATCACCCTGTGTATGGCCTTGCGGAATGCGTCGAAGGCGGTGCTGAGTGCTACTTCCTGAGGGGTGAGACTCAGCACTAGGGCTTGTGGCGCCAGACGCGTGCAGAATTTCGGCGGATTGGTGCGGGCGTTGATCTCGCGTTTGAGTCGACGAATGACGACCTGCTGCACCCGACCGCGTTCCGCATCGCGCAGTTCATCGGTCTGGCTGAAACGAACCGGATCGAGGATTTCGAGCAAGCCGGAGAAGCAGCGTGTATGCCCGTTGTGCGGCGTTGCGCTCAAGAAAAGCCTGTGCTCAAACTGCGGGGCCAGCAACCGCAACATGCGGCAAAGGTCACTGTCATCGCCGAAAGCTGACGGCATCAGGTTGTGACACTCGTCGACGATCAGCAGATCCCACGGAAGATGCGGCGAGCCATCAGGCGTGCGGCAAGCGGCGAGGAACTGCTCTAGCACATCGTCCTGCCGCAGGTAGTGGTATGAGGCGATGATGCGGCTGAAGGATCGCCAAGGATTGGCGTCCATCCCGAGACGACGCCGGAGTGCGTGGGTTTCTTCGCGATCGACCAGATCGAAGGGCAAAGCGAACTTGTCCCACATCTCGTCGCGCCATTGCAGTCGCAAGGATGCGGGCGTTAGCACCAGTACCCGCTGCACGCGGCGGCGCAAGAGCAGTTCCGTCAAGATCAGCCCCGCTTCCACCGTCTTGCCGAGGCCCACATCGTCGGCGAGCAGCAGGCTTACGCGTGGCATGCGCAGCGCTTTGAGAAGCGGCACAAGCTGGAAGTCATCAACTTGCACGGCACCGTGGAATGGACTGGAAACTGGCAGGCGTCCCAGAGGCCCAGCGCCGTCCGGATCGAGGAAGGGGGTGCCAGCAGACCAGCGCGTGGCGCGCAGCAAGGCGTCGAAGTCCTCCACCGGCATCGGATCGCTATTTCCGACGTTGGGCAATGCCGTGGGCTCCAGTAGGCGCCCCGCTGGTTCAAGCTCCCATAGGAGCCGCTCATCCCGCGGAAATTGATCGTCCTTGTAATCAATCTGGACTAGGTGCAATCGGCCGGTGGGCCCGTCAAAGGGCTGGACACTGGTTATCAGTCCACGGCGGTTACGCACCGTCGCGAACATGCCCACGCGAGGCACTTGTATAGGGGCACTGACCTTCATGGCGCACAGTGTGCGTTAGCCCTTGGGCGGAGTTCGACTGAGGACTTCACCTTCGGAATCGTAATCAATCGCGATGCCCTAGGCGATGCCGTCATTCGGGGTTGCTGTGTGTAGGTCGGCACGCTGGATGAAAAAGTCTGGCGGAGGGCAAGTGCGGCCCGGCGAGGTCGCCGCCACAGTGGAAGCCCCTGAGTGGATTTGGTGCGGGTGTTTCCATGCCAAGGGCAGATCCGGCGCGGTAGGTATGGGGATGGACTTGGCTTGGTCGCATATCAAGGGCGTCAGCAAGGTTCTGCCTCGAGCGTCCTCCATCATGCGGACTAACGCGCGCCATGGAAACGGGTCGGACATGCCCATGTCCGACCCGGTAGACAACTCCCCCGCTGCCCGCGACAGTGGCCCAGAGCGCGTATCATGTTGGCCGCGCGGCCATCCATCCGCTTGGAGCTCCTTGCCCTATGACTCAGGCATCATCGAATCTCAGCTTTCGTGAACGCATGTCCTTCCTTTGGGGGGAGGTATTTCGCTTCGTCATTTCCAAGGGTGGTGGAGCGGCCCGCTTGGAAGTTAGGGACCACATCCGATCCACAACCACACTGACCGAGCGGGAGTTGGAGCGGGACTCACGCGGTAGAGCACGATGGTGGATTTCCCTTGGCTTTTACGGCATCCAGTTTGTGAAGGCTGAGTTCCTGATCCGACGCGGAGGCGTCTGGTCGATCACAGAAGCCGGACGGGAAGCATTGACCTCGATGTCGGATCTCGAGCGTTGGGACATGGCAGCGGAGAAGTACGACATCTGGAGGGCCCAACAGCCCACTCTGGACGACGCGTCCGATGTAGCCGACTCTGACGAGAACACCAGCAAGCGCCGCATCTGGATGATTAGCGCCAAGGCCGGCGAGGAAGGGTGGGCTCGCTTCCGACAGGAAGGCGTCATGGGCATCTCCATTCTCCCGGATTCTGGCAGCTTGAGCGGACTGCGCCGAGAGGAGATTCATTCACAATTGAAGAGTGCAAGTGGGGACGCCAACCCCAGCAACAACAGCCTCGCCTGTTTTCAGTTCGCCAACGAGATGTCGGAAGGTGATGTCGTGATCGCGCGCAGTGGCCGGACGCACATGTACGGTGTCGGCATCGTGCGCGGGCCCTATACCTACGATGCGTCGGATGCCTTGTTCCCCCATCAACGCAAGGTCGATTGGATCCAGGTGCACCCGCGCGAGATGCCTTCCGCCTATGTCAACGCCACCAAGACGCTGACAGAAGTGACTCACTACCCGAACTATCTCGATGTGCTCTTCGGGCGACGCACCTCGGGAGCAGAAGCTGCGCTCGGCGGAGCGGGTCTGTCCGCCGCGGACATCGACGAGTTTTTCCGCCAGAAACCCTATGACCTGCCCGACGAGCTTGAGTCCGAACCAACGGACTCGATCGCAGTCCGATCGATCCACGCGGCGCCATCCATCGAGTCGATTGATGCCGAGTCCTTCTTAAGTCGATCGGAAATCGAACGCATCGTGCGGGCCTTGAACAGCAAGCTGGCCATCGTCCTGCAAGGCCCACCGGGAACAGGGAAGAGCTTCCTCGCGGATCGTATCGCGCACCACCATGCTGGCGATCGCAAACGCGTCCTGAAGGTGCAGTTCCATCCGTCGTACACCTACGAAGACTTCGTGCGCGGCATTCGTCCGGATGGAGACGGCGGATTCCGTGTCGAGAATGGGCCACTCGCAGAGATCGCGCTGGCGGCCAAGCAACGACCGAATGAGCCCCATGTGCTATTGCTCGATGAGATCAACCGCGCAAACGTTGCGAAGGTCATGGGTGAAGCGCTTTCGCTTGTCGAAGCAGACAAGCGCGATCCTAGACACGCGGTGCAGTTGGGTCTGGCATGCGACGGATCCAAGGAGTTCTGGCTCCCGCCGAACCTCGCTCTGATCGCGACGATGAACACGGCGGATCGTTCCATCGCGCAGGTGGATTACGCCATGCGGCGGCGCTTCGCCTTCTTCACGCTGGAGCCCGCCTATGAGCTGCAGGAGTTCCGTGTCTGGCTCGAAGACCAGTTCGGAGCTTCGGATGCGGGCGCAGAAAACGAAGGTGCTGCTGTGCGAAGGGAGTCCAAGGAGGCGAGCGACCGGATCGTGCGCATCATGTCGAACTTGAATCGGTACATCTGGGAGCACAAGGCGCTCGGACCGCACTTTGTGCTGGGCCACAGCTTTTTCTGCACCTACGAAGAGGCGCATGGAGAGCGACCTCTGCCTTGGGTGGAGCGCGTGCTGGATACGGAGATCCGTCCGTTACTTGAGGAGTACTCCATCGAGCACCCTCGAGTCCGCGCAGACCTGTTAGCGATCCTCAACGGTTGAGGCCAGCCCATGGCGGTATCGGTCATCGATCAAATCCCGGTCGCCAACCTTCTCAGGTTGGCTTACTGGGCCGGCGTTCCGCTGGAGGTTGTGGAGGAATGCGAGGCTTCGCACGAAGACGGCGCTGGTTTTCACGAACTACTGGTGCATCTTCTGGCTGGCGCCATCGAGCAGTTGCGACGCTCAGGCTTTGAGCGAGGTTACAGCAGCGCTATCGACTGTGGGACAAGACCACGCGGTCGCATCTTGCTTGCGGAATCGATCAGCCGCGCGAGCATCGCGCGCGGCCAGCTAGTGCACGAACACGACCTGTTCGATGTCGACACGCTGGACAATCGAGTGCTGAAGGCTGCGGCGTTGACCTTGCTCCAGTACGGGACTCTCGACAACACCGGGGGGCCTGTAGCGCCAGCCAATACTGGCTTCGGAGTGCTGCTGGCCGCGACACGCGACATGAGAAGCGTTAGTCAAGTCGACTTGACGCGCTCGTTGTTGACCCAACTGCCAAGACGACAATCGGCGCGGCGCTATCGGACAGTTAGATTCGTGGCACGCGTCCTTGTCGAGTACGCGGAGCCGGATGCGGGCCATGGAATCGATTGGGCGCAGCAGTTAGCGCAAGATCCAGTCCGGATGAGGCGCGTCTTCGAGCGCTTTGTCTTGCGCTACGCGAAAGTGCGTGCGGGCCGAGGTGTCAAGGTGAGTCGCACCACCTACCATTGGTCTGATGTGCCAAGTGCTGCGGAAGCGTGCCTGATGCCGACGCTCCAGACGGATGTCGTCCTGCATGGACAGGGCTGGACGCGCATCGTCGAGTGCAAGTACACCAGAACATTGCTCCAGGCCAACCATCACGGCACCCCGCGCCTGCGCAACGAACATTTGCGCCAAGTTCATTCCTATCTCAGTCGCCATGGCCGGCCTCACGGGCATGTCCCTAGCGGTCTGCTGCTGTATCCAGCGGCACAGACCACGCTCGACCTT
>JBILXQ010000216.1:0-5209 GCA_044378375.1 Planctomycetota bacterium | reverse complement strand
TGCGTTGCCGATGTTCTTCCCTGCGGTACGCATCGGATCCACATGGCACGGCGATGGCGGCATGCGCTTGACTGCGCCGCTGTCACCGGCAGTGCATCTGGGTGCGCGCAAGATCCTCGCCATCTCGACACGCGCGCATCGCACCCGCGCCGAACGCCAAGTCCCTGTGATCGAGGACTATCCGCCGGCAGCCCAAGTCATGGGTGCTGTCTTCAACTCGATCTTCCTGGATCAGTTCGATAGCGATGCCTTGCAGTTGGAGCGGACCAACCAACTTGTCGCCGGGCTGCCCGAAGACCAGCGCGCAGGCCAACGCCCGATCGACTTGCTCGTGGTGCGGCCATCCCGCGATCTGGGCAAGCTCGCCAATGAACACGAGCCCAAGCTCCCGACAGCATTCCGCTTCTTGACCCGTGGTCTGGGCACCAAGGAGACGCGCTCCAACGACCTCTTGTCGCTGGTGATGTTCCAGCCGGACTACTTGTCGCGCTTGGTCGAACTGGGACTGGCCGACGGCGAAGCACGCATGGGTGAGATCGAAGCGTTTTTGTCGGCCTGAAACGCTACTCTCATGGGGATGACCCCGTTCCCGCTGCTACCGCTTTCGCTCCTGCTGTCGCTGGCACAGTCAGAGTCCGCGCCCACCACAGCGACTGGCGCATTGCTTGACCAACGCGAGCTGCAAGTGGCCTGTGCGCGCCTCGCCGGCGAGTTCCCGCGCGAAGTGTCGCTGGTGCCGTTGTACGAATCGCCGCAAGGCCGGCGTGTTGATGCGTTGCGCGTGGCGCGTGGCGAGCTGACAGCCGGACGACCGGCGGTGCTGGTCGTGGCCGCCATCGATGGCCCGCAGGCCTGGACGAGCACGCTCGCGCTCGAGGCCGCGCGTGGTTTGTTGACTGCCACGGATCCTGCCACCAAGGCGCTTCTGAGCTCTACGACCTTCTGGATCGTGCCCCGCGCCAATCCGGATGCCTGTGAAGTACGCTTTACACAGCCATTGAGCGAGTCGCGCGCCACCTTGCCTGCAGCCTTGTCAAGCGGAGATGACGACCGCGATGGCACGAGCGGTGAAGACACACCCTCGGACTTGGATGGCAATGGCATGATCACCATGCTGCGCATCTCCGACCCCGCGGGTGAATGGATCGTCGATCCGCGCGATTCGCGCGCGATGCGCAAGGCCGATCGCGCACGCGGCGAACAAGGTGCCTGGCGTGTGATGCCCGAAGGTCGCGATAGCGATCGCGATCGCGCTACCGGTGAGGATCCGCAGCTTGACCTCGTGGTGAACCGCAACTTCCCGCAAGGTTGGCGGGAACACACGCTGGAAGGCGGGCCGTGGCCCACCGCCATGGCCGAGTCCAAAGCACTCTGTGACTTCGTGCTGGCGCATCCGGAACTCGCCGCTGTGGTGGTGTACGGCGACTGGGACAACTGCGCCGAGCGGCAAAAGACGCGTGACGAAGCCGCACGGCGTAGCTCCTTGCCTTCGGAAGGCGTGCCCACCTCGGATGCGGATGCGCATGCCCTGACCATCCAACGCAGTGGTGCGCAGCTCGTCGGACAGGCGAGTGGCGGCGATCACGGCACCTTCCAAGCATGGCTACAAGCCTCGCGCGGGCTGTGGACCTTCGCTGTCGCGCCGTGGAGCATGCCTACCGATGTAGCGGCACTACTCGAGCCGGAATCTGCGTCGGCGAAGCCTGCACCTGCTGAACCCTCACTGGATGCCAAGCGCTTGCGCTGGATCGATCGCGAGAAAGAGACCGCGCGCTTCGTGCCGTGGAGACGCTTCCAACATCCGGATCTGGGCCCCGTCGAGATCGGCGGCTTCGCGCCCTTCGCGTTGATCGAACCGCCGCAAGCCGAGCGCGCACGCTTGGCTGGCGAGCAGACCAAGTTGTTGGCAGGCATTGCACAGGCGCTGCCGCGAGTGCGCGCAGCTTCGTTCACAGCCAAGGATCTGGGCAATGGCCTGCTGCAAGTGGATCTGGTGCTGCAGAACGACTCGATCCTCCCCTACCGCAGCGCCCTCGGCGTGCGCACCAACGCCGTGCGTCCGATTCGCTTGACACTCGAGCTGCCTGACGATGCCGATCGTCTGGCCGGACCAGTCGAGCAGCTCATCGGCAATCTGGATGGCCTCGGCGGTCGTCAAGAAGTGCGTTGGCTGGTGCGTGGTTGCGATCCCGAGGATTTGGTGGTGCTGATTGACACTCCGCATGCAGGCGCGATGCGCATCGAGATGGAGGTGCAGTGATGCGTAACAAGCTCTATGCAACTGTGGCGCTAACTGGTTTGGTGTGTGGCTTGGCGAGCACTGCTTTCGCACAAGCCCCTGCACCGCAGCGTGGTTTCCCAGGCCTGCCTACGGGCTTCCGCCCCCAAACGGAAATCGCGTGGAACCGCTTCTATGACGCGCAAGAAGTCGATGCGCTCATGGCCAAGCTCGCGCAGCAGTGGCCGAACCTGCTCAAGGAGCAAAGCATCGGCACGTCGTATGAGGATCGGCCGCTCAAGCTGTGGATCCTGAACGACGAGAGCACGGGCACGCATGATCAAAAGCCCGCCATGTGGGTGGATGGCAACATCCACGGCAACGAGGTGCAGGGGGGCGAAGCAGTTGTGTACCTCGCGTGGTACTTGCTTGAGAACAGCACCAGCAACACCGAGATCGCGGCCTTGCTGAAGCGCAGCTCTTGGTACCTGTTGCCGATGGTGAACCCCGATGGTCGCGCGCGCTGGTTTGCCGATGCGCACAACGCCTCCTCGTCGCGCACCGGTGCCCGCCCCGAAGACGATGACGGCGATGGGCGTCTGGACGAGGATGGGCCCAACGACATTGATGGAGACGGGCACATCGTCCAGATGCGCAAGTATGTGCCCGGAGCAGGCACGCACCGTCTGGATCCGGATGATCCGCGCGTGCTGATCCCCGTGCCGGCGAATGATGAGGGCCGCAAGGGTGATTGGATCTATCTGGGCTCGGAAGGCTTTGACGACGATGGCGATGGTCGCGTCGACGAAGATGGTGTCGGTGGCTACGACATGAACCGTGCGTGGCCCTCGATGTGGGAACCGGAGCATGTGCAGCGCGGTGCTGGTCCGTACCCGCTGTTTTGGCCTGAAACGCGCGCCATCGCCAACTTCATCGTAGGGCGGCCGAACATCGCAGCGGTACAGAGCTTCCACAACATGGGCGGCATGATCTTGCGCGGCCCGGGTGCAGAAGGCTTCGGCTCGTATGAAGCTGCCGATGTGCGCGTGTACGACGAGCTAGGTCGCGATGGCGAGCTGATGTTGCCGTTCTACCGCTACATGGTGATCTGGAAAGATCTCTATACGGTCTACGGCGGCTTCGTGAACTGGACCTACGAAGGCTTGGGCATCCTGTCGTTCACGAATGAGCTGTGGAGCGACGACCAGATGTATCCCGAGCGCTCGAAGGTTGCTGGGGGCAAGCTCGCTGACGGCGACAAACAGCGCCGTTTCTTTGATGACAAGCTCTTGGCCGGTGCCGGCTACATCGATTGGCACGAGGTCGAGCATCCGCTCTATGGCAAGGTCGAAGTCGGTGGTTGGCGCAAGGACACGGGGCGTGTGCCGCCGAGCTTCTTGATCGAAGAGATGCTGCATCGCAACGCGCTCTTCTGCGTGGCACATGCGGCCGCAATGCCGGAAATCACGCTCGAAGAGCCGCAACTGGTGGACTTGGGCGATGGCGTCAAGGCACTCGACATCACCGTGCGCAACTTGCGCGCGATCCCCACGCGCACGGCGCAAGCCGCGGTCAAGAAGCTCGGTGCATTGGATATGGTCTCGGTCGAAGGCAAGGATGTGGAAGTGCTTGCTGCGGGCGTCCGCAGCGATCGTTTCCGCCCGGATCGCATCGAGCTGGTGGAGCGCGACCCGGCACGCGTGCGCTTGGAACGCGGCATTCCCAGTCGCGGTGAAGTGCGCTTGCGCTACTTCCTGCGCGGTGAAGGCCGCAAAGTCACGATCACGTGGCAAGGCGACAAGGGCAAGCGCGTGCAACGCGAGATCCCTATCGACTGAGCCTGTGGTCGGCTGCTAGCTGCCAGCCAACTTGACATCCTTTGTGCGCGTCGGCGGTTCGACGCGCAAAGACCGCAACGCGCCGCGCACAACCTCGCCTTCCACGGTGGTGTTGCGCGCGGCGCGCAATTTGAACCGCGCTGACCAGTCCTTGGGCCACGCAGGCAACAGCAAGATGGCGTCACCACGCTCTTGCAGCAGCATTTCCTGGGCCACCGAGGTCAGATTCCCACCATGCGTTTGATCGGGCAGCCAATCAAAGTTGGGGCCCCACACCACCGGCAAACGGTGCGCAGGATGCGCGTTTTTCGCCCGTGTGGCGAGGTCCTGCAAGGCCGCATCAGCCAGCCCCAAACGAGCCGCACAAATGCCATCTTGCGTCCAGCCCCACGCAGCCTTGTCGATGCGGCGACGCCAGGTCTCACGCGCTTGCTCGAGCCCCGGCAAACCAACTCCGAGCAACTGGAACGGATGCACGGCGTACAGCTCAGGCGTTTCGCAGTTGTTGCGCCGATCCTCGTACACACGCGCCGCTGCAAACAGCTTCACACCGTCAACTTCGCGCTCGGGCAACGCTGCCGTGCCCGCCAAGAGCCGCGCCCATGTGGCCCGGTCCACGGCATCACCCGCGCGCTCGCCTAAGGCCAGCAGTTGCGTACACACCGCGCGCATTCCCGCCACAGTCGGCAAGTCATCAACCACGCCATACCAGTAGGTCTCTGCTGCTTGCGTAGGCGTGATCACCAAACGCCCGTCCGTCCAAAAGCGCGAGTCCATGTAGAGCAGCACAGCGCGCGCCATCGGTACAAGCTGCGCTTGGAGAAAGGACTCGTCCTGCGTGTGCGCGTACCAGTCCAACATCAATGACACCAACTCCAGCCCTTGTTGCCACGCGTACATCCAATACGGGCACTGCACCACCGACCGGTCCAGCCCCGCGCGATCCCAACCGTAATCACCGTTGCTGTAGCAACCGAAGACATTGACGGTCTCGGGGAAGTAGACCCCTTGCGCACCGTAGTATGCTTTGGCGCGTGCTTCGCACAGCGGCAACATGCTCGCGTAGAAGTCGAACAAGGGGCGCATCTGTGCATACTCACCGCGTGCCAGCATCGGGTAGTACGACAAGCGCGTATTTTGCCACCAGTAGTCA
>JBILXQ010000215.1:0-5229 GCA_044378375.1 Planctomycetota bacterium | reverse complement strand
GCAGGCTCTGCGACTTCTAGGTGCCTTGTTCACCAGCGAAGAGACGCAGGTGGACGCCGAGTTACTGCGCTTGCGCGACGAGTTCGAGCAGCGGATTCGGGCTGCTGCCGAAGCGGACTGCCGCGCGTGGATGGAGGAATGGAAGTCCATCGCCACGGTGAGCGCTTCAGGTGACTTGGGGTTGGCGCTTGAGAGCGCACTGGCTTTGCGGCCAGCACCGAAGCCCACTGCAGGCATGGAGGAACTGCCGCTCGTGGGCGACTTGTTCTTGCCCATTGCTGCTCGCATCGAACAGCTGCTGCAACGCTTGCCCGCGACTGTGGGCGATGCCGAAACGGAGCTGGCTGCGGAAGCTCACGTGCTGCGGACCAGCGCACAGCTGCGCTCACTGCTGTTGAACCACACGCACCCCGAAGCAGCTCCGTTGGATCGACTCTTGGGACGCATGCAAGCGCGCTTAGGCGAACGCGAGGCGCAGCGCGTGCGCGAGCGCGTCGAGCGCGAGAAGCGCAGTTTGCAGGAGCGTCAAGAGATCTTGATTCGCGCGGCTCGTGCGGCTGCTGCGGCACGCGACTGGACGCAAGCGGCGGCGCAGTACGAGCGCCTCTTGGCCATTGACGAGAATGGACTGCTTGCGAAGGGCGCTGCCAGCGAGGTCGCACAAGCACGCGAACGCGCACAGTTGTTGGCTCAAGCGGAAGACCTTGCTCTCCAAGGCAATCACGCCCAAGCACTGCGCCTCTTGGCAACGGAGTTCCCCGGCGAAGTACGCACGCTTCCATGGACTCTGACGACCTTCCCCGCGCAGGCACAGGTGCGCACGCCGGACGGACTCCTGCACACTACGCCTGTCCAACTGCGCTCCGCCGCTGGCGAAGTCGTGCGCTGCCAAATCGTGGCGCCAGGTTGCGATCCCACCGAGTTGGAGATTGACCAACCGGGTGACCGCTCGCTCGCCTTGTCGCGCACACCGCAGCGCAGGTACACGCCTCGCGCACGCGTAGAAGCACAACCTGTACGCGCTGGCGATGACGACACGATCCTCGCGGATCGCGCCGGTGTCGTGACACGACTCGACAGCCAAGGGCGCGTCGCGTGGACCACCGACCTGCACTCCTTGGGCGGCTTCGCTCGCACCCCGCGCTTCCTGCCGGAGCGTCCGGGCACGCTCTTGCTCGTGAGCGAGGATGGCAGTGCGTGGCTGGTGGATGCACGCACCGGACTCGCCGAGGGCCCGCTCGCCTTGAGCGCCGTACCGAACTCGGACCTCTGGACCGAGGGCCGCGAAGTACGGCTGCGCCTGAAAGACGGCAGCACTTTGGCCTGGAGCGCGGCCCTAGAACCGCTGCGCCTAGAGTCCGCCGAAACGCAAGAACCTACGCGGGGCCGAGAGACCTTCCATTTGCTACGGCGCAGGGACAGTGACCAGACGAGTGTCGCGCTGCCGCATACAGGATATGTGGCGACGATCGTCGGGGATGTGGTGGTGGTTTCAGGCTCTGGTGAGCGGCTCTGGACCGCGGCGATCGAGGGCAGCACTTGGGAGTGGATTGCGTGGGAGGCTCCGTCGTCGAAGGCGCCGGGGGGGCGGTTGTGGATTTCGGATCGGGGGTCGGTGCGGGCGATGGGAAATTGACCCACATCGATACTGGTCCTGACGAGTGTGCACGAGCTGCGAGGGAAATTGCCGACTAGGTGCGACGGAGCGCAGCCGAGCATCGTCTAGTAAGGAAGAGGATCTGCCAGACCGAACCCTGGTAGGGCCTTCCGACGGCTCTGGAAAGCCCTGGTGCAGGCCTAGGCCACCCCAGTCCCATCGGTTACCTCAAGGAGTCCCCTAGGGGGACCCAAAGTGCCTCCCACGGTCCCTGAAGAGAATCAGGACCGCGGGACGCCCCGACCCTGCAGCTAGCCATCGCGGAGGCCATCGCCCCCGCGAAGTTCGTGCACATTCATCTGGGCCAGTATCACTTGGCCTCAATCCCGTAGTCCAACTCCCAAGCCGGCATCTCCCCGCCCGCTCCAATGAGGTAATGCTCAAACCACTGCACCATCCTCAATGCATAGTCCAACCGCGCGCACGCCTTGCGGTTGCCATGCCCCTCACCGGGATACAGCACCAAGCGCACCGGCGCCTGCCCCCGCAGCTTGAGGTAGCGATACATCGAGCGCGACTGGCCCGGGTCCACGCGCGGGTCTTCCTTGCCGTGCAGGATCAAGAGCGGTGTCTTGCTTTGGCCGGCATAGGTGATGGGGCTGCGTTCGATGAAGAAGTCGACGGCCTCCCACGGGCGCTTCAGGGAGTGCACGTAGAACTCTTCGTTCGGGATGTCGGTGGTGCCCGTCTTCGAAAGCTTGTCGCCGATGCCCACGAACATGACGCCAGCTGCGAAGCGTTCGCTGTGCTTGGTGGAGCACCACGCCGTCGCGTAGCCGCCGTAGCTGCCGCCGGTGATGCCCACCTTCTTGGGATCCACCAAACGACCGCCGGCATCGCCGATGAAGTGGTCCACGGCGTCCACTAGGTCGTCAAACTCCTTGCCGGCCGCATCGCCTTGGCCCAGTTTGCTGAAGGCCACGCCTCGCCCGGTGCTGCCGCGATAGTTCGGATAGAACACGGCGATGCCCATCTCGGCCAACATCTGACCGGGGCGCGAGTAGTTGGTCAGCCAACCATCCATCTCGTGAGCTTCGGGGCCGCCGTGCACGGAGAGGACGAGCGGATGGGCGTTGGCCATCTTCTTCTGGCGCAACGGAGCGATCAGGATGCCCTGCAGTTCCTGGCCATCACGCGCCTTCCATGTCACAACTTCTTGACGCGCCAGCGGAGCCGCCGCGAGCCACGGGTTGGAGTCCGTCATGCGCACGGCACCCTTGCCGCCCGCTTGCCAGACATACAACTCCTGGGCATGCGTACCTGTGCTGCCTACGAGCGCGATCGTCTGGCCATTTTCAGACGCAGCAAGTGAAGTCCACGCAGCGACTCCAGCAGGAATCAGCTCCTGCATGGTGTCGACTTTGCCCGCGGCAAGAGTGCTGCGACGCAGCAAGGTCCGGCATCCGTCCGTCACCACATGCAACAGACCGCTGGTAGTCCATGTTGCCACCGCGGAATCGGCGAGCGCACCTTGGCCGAGCACATCGACGAAAGCCCCACCTTCGGAAGGCGCGACCCACAAGCGCCCTGCAGAGGGGTCGTGGATGTCCTCGCCTGCAACCAACCACACATGCTTGGCATCGGCGCTCCAACCCACATCACCCAACTTGCCGGGATTCTCAAACGCTGCCAAAGTGCGACCGTCAGCGGCATCCACCACGCGCACGCGGTGGCGCACATACTCGTCGTCCACCAGCGGCGTCGGTGCAACCGACACCAGAATGCGCTCGTCCGTGGGGCTCCATTCCAGTTGGTGCACATGTCCTTCGACACCAAGAACCTGCGGCTTGGCGCTGTCACCGAGCTTGGCCACATGCACGCGGCTGTAGGGCAAGTCCTCTTCGTAGACCTGCTGCTTGAAGCCCTTGTCTTCGCGCTTCTTGCGCGCAGCGCTGGGCTCCTCTTGCGCCAGCAAGGCCACACGCCCGCCGTCTGCGCTGAAGGAGTACTCGCTGATCGATGTGGCGAGTTCGATCTTCTTCTGGGCTTCACCGCCATCCAACGGCAAGACATACAGTGAAGTTTGCTTGTCACCCTCGCGCTTGGCTAGGAAGGCCAAGCCCTTGCCATCGGGAGTGAATCCAGGCTTGCCTACATTCACTTTGCCCGAGACATAGGCGCGCGCAACTCCGTCCGCCATCGAGAGCACGTGCAATTCGGTCCACGGACTCCCGTCATCATCCACACCCGGGTTGCGCGGCACAGCGACCAGGTACGCAACGCGCGAACCATCGGGAGACACCGCGGCACCTGCGATGTTCTTGATCGACTCGACGCGACGCGGCGTCCAGAACAGATCCTGAGCTTGCGAGATAGGTGCTGCTACTGCGAGGAGCAGCGCGCTGAAGACGAGGCGCATCATCATGGGGTCCTACGGGGTTCAAGAGTCACTGGGACGCGTGAGGTCGCAGATTGTAGGCAATGCACGGCCTATTGCACCCGCTGCACCTGAATCGGGCGCGGGCCCCACACCGGCTGGCCCGCTTGCAGGCGCAACTCATCCTCCAAGAGCCACAACTCCGAAGCGTGGCCCTTGCGCAACAGACTGAGACGCGCTGCTTCCTCGCCAGCCAATGCACGGGCAACTTCGGCCGCCAAGGGCTGGAACGGAGCGCGCGGGTCGCGTCCCGCGCGGCGTGCCGCATGCCATTGAGGCGTAAAGCGCGGTGTTTCCAGCGCAGTGCGTCGCTCCGCATAGGCGGACACCAACAACGTCTCGCTGCGCGCCAGCACAAGTGCATCCTCGGCGCTCTGTGCGCGCAGGGTACGCAGTGCTTCGAACCAAGCCACTTGCACCGCAGCAGGCGGAGACTGCGGCACCCAGTGACGTTGCGCCTGGATCACCAGCCGTAGAGCGCCACACAACCACAAGGGCAGGGCAAGCGCGAAGAGCAGCAACCCAAGCGCGCTGGACATGCGCAAGCGCGCGAAGCCCACACCCCCGAGGACAGCGATGCACAGTACCGAGTTGTAGGCAAAGAACAGTTGACTGTGTCCAGCAGCGGCAACGAGCAGGCTTGCTCCTACACCAGCTAGCGCACAGCACCACAAGACCGAGTGACCTCTGGCTGCACTCGACCACAGCAGTGCTGGCCCAAAGAACAGCAGCAACCACAGTGGGAACACCAACCACAGCCAAGTCTCCGACGCGAGCTGCGTGACGAAGGGAGCGCTCACGAACGCCGCGAAAGGCTCCACTTGGAACATCGCTTGCGCGTAACCCGCATCACTTCCGCTCAAGCGGACGAAAGCAGGTGCCACCCCCACACTGGCGCACAGCGCGCACACAAACAACGGCTGCTTCCAAGTGCGCGTACGCAGCACGCTCCAGACACCAGCAGCGCACAATCCCGCGACCAACACCGGGGCGGTCGAGCCCTTGGCACCGGCCATGGCCCACGCACAGACCAGCACCTGCACAGCAACCAATAGACGAGGCCGTGTCAAATACGCTTGCACTCGTTCCAAGGCCGCCACAAACAACACCAAGCCGAAGCTCGTCGTGGGGCTATTCCAAAGTCCCGCTTCAAAGTACGCGTGCGAGCGCCAACTCTCAGCCGCTTGCCAGCCCA
>JBILXQ010000213.1:0-5258 GCA_044378375.1 Planctomycetota bacterium | reverse complement strand
GCAGTCATCGCGCACTTTGCCGAACATGATTTCCAAGGGCCGCTCAAGAGCGCCCGTTCTGCGGACACCTATGTGCCGCTGGGCAACGCCACCGCGTGTGTCTTGTTGGGAGAAGACGAAATCCTGGCCTCGATGAAGGAGATCCTCGCGTGAGCCGCATTGCCATCCTTTGCCCCGGACGCGGCAGCTATGCCGAGAAGCAACTCAAGTCGCTCGATGCCAACGATGCGCGCGTGCAAGCGGCCGAGCGCGTGCGCGCCGAGTTCGGACTCACGCCGTTGATGGAGCTGGATCAAGCAGCGAAGTTCGATCGCAGCCTGCACTTGGCGCCCGAGAATGTGTCACCGCTGATCTGGTTGGTGTCTGTGCTCGACTCTGCCAGCGCCTGCGCTGAACACGAATGCGTGGGCGTCGCAGGGAACTCGCTCGGTTGGTACACCGCCTTGACGGTGGGTGGTGTGTTGAGCTTTGAAGACGGCTTCCGCGTGGTGCAGACCATGTCGCTCTTGCAGAAGGAAGTCTGTGCGCTGACTGGCGGAGGTCAGTTGCTGTACCCGCTGGTGGATGACGATTGGCGCCTCGATCCGGAGCGCGCGCAGTCCGTGCACCGCGCCCTGGAAACCAGCCAAGGCGAAGCCATGCCCTCGATTCATCTCGGCGGGCTGGCGGTGCTGGCTGGTTCGGATACGGGCTTGGCCCACCTCAAGCAAACTCTGCCCAAGGTCAAGCTGGGTTCGAACCAGTATCCGCTGCAACTCGAACAACATGGCCCCTACCACACGCGTTTGGTGCGGCGCGTTTCGGAGTTGGCCTTCGAGCGCCTCGCGTCCATCGAGTTCCGTACACCCGATCTGACACTGATTGATGGCCGTGGTGTGGTCCACACGCCCTGGTCGTGTGATCTGCAGGCGTTGCGCGCCTACACCTTTGGAGCGCAGGTATACGAGCCCTACGACTTCGGTCTGTCTGTCAAGGTTGCTTTACGCGAGCTGGCGCCGGACCAGCTGTGGTGCCCCGGACCGGGTAACACCTTGGGTGGAACCGTAGGCCAAATCGTGGCCCTCGAAGGCTGGCGTGGGGTGCACTCGAAGACCGAGTTCACAACCCTGCAAGAAGGCCCCGCACCGCTCTTGGTCTCGATGCGGCGCTGACTACAGGCTCTGCACGCTGGCACCACGGGACGCCCGCGCAACCAGCACACTTGCCTCGGGCAAGTCACACGCGACTTGCCAATCCCGGCGCAGTCCCTCGGCGACACTGTGTGCCTGAGCCTCCGTGGTCAGGGCCACCATGCAACCGCCAAAGCCCGCGCCAGTCAGGCGCGCGCCCACAGCACCCTGCGCACGCGCCAGCTCGACCAGTTCGTCGAGCTCTGGACACGAGACCTCGTAGTCATCGCGCAACGAAGCATGCGACGCATCCATCAAGGATCCGAATGCGCGCGCATCACCTTGGGCCATCGCTTGCACAGCACGATCTACACGCTGTGCCTCGGTCAGCACATGCCGGCTGCGCTTGGCCAACAGCGCCGGCAGGCGCGTCTCTGCCAGGCGAACCAGGTCCTCGCTACTGCGCGCACGCAACAGGCCTTTCCAACCATCCGCCACATCCAGACCGCACACAGCGCACAAGCGTTGCAAGGCTTCTGCGCATTCGCGCACACGAGTGTTGTACGCCTCCTTCGCGCGCCCGGCTTTGTGCGCGCTGACGCCACTGTGCGCCACCACGAAACGCCACTCACTAGGCAACGGGGCCGCCTCCAAACGCAAGGGCGCAAAGCCGATCTTGACGGCATGATCCAAGCGTCCGCCGAGGCAAATAGCCTGGTCCATACCACCACTCGACACGCCCACATACCGTTCGGCTTGTGCGCAAAGCTCCATCAACTCGAGTCGCGGCACCGTAGCTTGCTGTACAGCCAGCAACGCCAGCGTGACTCCCACGACCAAAGCACTGGACGAGCTCAGCCCGGCGGCCTCAGGGACATCCCCCGCCACGCATAGATCCGCGCCCAGGCACGGCTCTGTCGCGCGTTGAGCGACCAATTGAGCAGCCGCTTGCAGGTAGTTGCCCCACCCGCCTGCTGCCGTCAATGGAATTTGACGCGCCATGACAAACTCATGCGTGGGGTAGCGCGCATCCACATTCGCCACACGCACACGACCATCCGTGCGCACTCGGACCAAGATCGTGACCGCACGATCAAGCGCCATCGGCAACACACTCAACCCGTTGTAGTCGATGTGCTCGCCAATCAAATTGACGCGACCAGGCGCCACTACCACATGCGTAGGCTTCGTTTGGAACGCAGCCTCAAAGCAACGCTGCACGGATTCGACGCCGACCGTTGTGCGCACCACCTGCGCATTCGCGCGCCGCTCCCACTCGCTCAAGGTCTGAGCGGCTTCCAAACGGTCTTCTACATTGCCGTGATGCAGGATCGATAAGGCCTGCAGCGCACTGCGCAGCTCCGGCCCGACCTCCAAAGCCTCGCACCACTCGCGCATCAGCTCCACGCTGGCTTCGCGCTTGCCTTGTTCGATCAAGATCAACAAGGTCGCCGACACGCGCACATGCAAAGCCAACATGCGGAAGGACATGCCGCGCGCCAGCCGTACAGCTCGCAGCTCTTCGAGCAACCGCTGGCGCAACGGAGAAGCCTTGACCGGCTGCTTCGCTGGCTTGTTGGGGCTGGCACCCGCACCGCTGTAGCGCTCGCGCATGGCGCGCCCAGCGTACCGTGCGCCCGCTAAGAAAGAAGGTGGCGGTACCTCCCCAGGTACCGCCACCTAACTACCATCGCAACTACTTCGATTACGGCAGACGCGTGAACGGCACTCCCGGCGCATCAGCGCCGCCATCCACGCGCAAGCTCACCATGCTCGCTGACAGCGGGGGCCGTGCTCCCGCCACATTGCGAACTAGGAAGCTGCCATCTTCCGCCACCGTGGCTTCGCCAATGCGGCTACCACCACCCACGGCTGCACCAATGAAAGCCCGCACACGCGGACGACCGGCCGGATTGGCCACTCGACCACGGATGCGCCAGCCTTGCGTCTCCGAGTACTCGGCTGCTTCGATCTGAATTTCACGGTGCAAGAAGGGATCCTCTGGACCCACACCGATGCCGGTGCGAGCCAGAGGCAAAGAGTACGACGGCAAGTAAGTCACACCGTCCCAACTCGGCATCGGTGACGGCAGCGGAATGGTCTGTCCAGGATTCTCTACATCCCAGCGCAGCAACATCGCTGTGTCCTCGTGCGTTGTGTTGTGACAGTGCTCGACAAACGAGCCTGCGAACTCGCGGAAGCGCATGGCTACCTCCATCTCTCCCCAGGATTCGGGACCACCGCCTACGCGGAACACATCCTTACGCGCCCAGCGCAAGTAAGGCGGCGGTAGTTGGCCATTGACGGACAACACGATTGCCTCCTCAAAGTGCGCATGGACAGGATGCGCCCAGCCTCCGGCCGACTTGAAGGTCCAAACCTGCAAGTGGCCATTGCCGTCCGCACTCAATTCTCCCAAGTTGGCCGCGACCGAAACGGTCTTGATGTCAGCCACCAGCGCATCACCATCGTCCACTTTGATGGTCCACGGCTTCTCATCTGTGCCGCCGCGACCAAACACAAAGCTGTGACGCTTGGCATTGCGAATCTCGTTCTCCGTCGGCATCGGCAAGGGAATCATCTTGCGCTTGCCCGGCACATAGTCGACGGGGTTCATCGATAGGTCCGTCTCGGCGTACTCACGCACACGGAACTCCATGAACTTGCCTACACACGGATCACCATTGATCCAGCGATCTGCGACGCCATCACCGTCATTGTCGTCGCGCTCGGGGCGGTACGCGCCCGAGAGAATCTGATTCAGCGGGATCACGCGGTCCGGCAGCTTGCCGTTGTCGTGCTCCAGCACATTGACAAAGTACAAGCGCTCGCCCGGCTGGAAGCCGCTGAAGTCGATCACGATGTCATAACGCTCGGCGATGGCCTGCACCGGCAGTACCCCGCGCTGAGAACCATGAGTTCCATCGAAGGGAACAGCATGTTCCATGATGTTGCCATCATTGGCGATCATGTACATGGGCACAGGCGTGCCATCCGCTTTGGCCAAGGCCAGCTTCAGGTAGCGGGCAACGCAGCCGTTCAAGATGCGGAAGCGATAGCGTCGCGCACGCACCTCAAAGTACGGCTCCAACTGCCAGTTCGTCAGCAAGTGATCGCCGAGGAAGCCCTCCGTCTGGAAGTGGTTGAACCACAACTGACCGTCTTGGTCCCAAGCCTTGTCACCAAGCACAAGGTTCACATCGTAGTCGCGGTTACCCCACGGCAACGCAGAGCCGCTGGGTAAACGCAAATTGACACCATCGTCTACAGCCTCGTTGCCACGATCGACAGCGCTGTAGATGTTGTTCATCGCCGCGTTGCCCTTGTAGACATTCTGCGAGGTGTAATCCTCCATGTGGTCGTGGAACCACAAGGTGCTCCCTGTTTCGCGCCAATCACCGCGGATCTTGACGATGCCGCCCTCGTCATCGGGATAGCCAGCACGCGGGTCTGTGGCCGTGGTGTTGACGGTGTCGTGCCCCGCCAAGATCATGGGCCAGCGGTAATCCCAGAACTGACCTGGGAAGCTGAACGCATGTGCATAGCCATCGCTTTCGGACGGGTTGTGTCCGTTGTGATGGTGCGTGGAGATCGTGTGCATGCCGAAGCCAAAGTTGGCCGACGAATCCACGGGCAGCGCATTGTGGTGACGGAACAACACACCGCGGCCATGGCGCGACACCAACAGCTTGGCCGGGAAGGTTCCATCAAAGGTCCACAGCGCGCGCGGATCTTGGATCGGCATGTTGGGATGGAAGCGCACGTCAATTCCACTTGTCGTGCCGTCGAAGCCCGGGAGACCCGCCGTATTGTGGTACAGACCACCGGGGCCAAACTCTCCTGAGGCATAGCCGTGCCGCTGACGGGCATCACGCAAACCCGAGTTACGACGCGCGCCGGATTGCGCCGACTGGAAGTACTCAACCGGCGGGAACTCGTCCCAGCGCTGATGGGACCAGCCAGGGCCCGGCGGACGGCTGTCGCACGGCGGCGTATCGAGGCTACGACCGAGCGCAGATTCGATTAGAGGCCGCCAGGGATTCAGGTCCTGTTCATTCGCCTCAACGGTAGGAGGCGGGTACAGCGGCTGTGCGAGGAAAGCGTCGAGGTCTGTCCCCGATGGACAGTTCTGGGCATCCGCAGGACAGG
>JBILXQ010000214.1:0-5258 GCA_044378375.1 Planctomycetota bacterium | reverse complement strand
CATCGACTGCACGGCCCACGGGTTGTTGAACACATACAAGCCGTCCAACAGGATCGACTTCTTGATCCACTCGCGACGGAGCGGATACCAGTGCGTCAGTCGATCAATGACCAAGTCCCAACCGCAGGGTTGCTGTAGGTCATACGGCGCCAAGCGCACGCGTTCGCTGTGAAAGCGCACGGTGTCGCGCCCGATCTTCAAGCGCAGGTCGAGCTTGGCGAGGATGTCTTCGTAGCACTTGGGCCAACACAGATCCGCACCTAGCGACAGACCAATCCGACGAGTGACTTCGGCCATGGTGGCGCAAAGTGTAGCGAGACGCGCTGCTACTCGTGCTGCAGTCGTCGTAGACCTTCGGCCAACTCGGCTTGTTTGGCGGGCAAAGACTCGGGCCAACGCAGATCAAGGCCCTCCAAAGCATCCACGACGGCCTCGACCACCAAGGCACGCGCCGTCGGCTTGTCATCGGCGGGAATGACCCACCACGGTGCGTGCGGTTGGGCCGTGGCGGCAATCGCAGCTTCGTAGGCGGCGTGGTGGGCATCCCACAACGCGCGATCATCCAAGTCCCCTAACGCGAACTTCCAGTTCTTGCTGGGCTCTTCCAAGCGCGCCAACAAGCGCTCGCGTTGCTCGTCTTTGGAGATGTGCAAGAAGAACTTCAACACCAGCGTGCCATTGCGCGCCAAGTGCCGTTCAAAGGCCACGATGTCCTCAAGGCGTTCGTCGAAGAGCTTGGGGCCAATCAAAGTATGCGGCAGCTTCTGGGTGGCGAGCAGCGCCGGCTTGACGCGCACGCTGACCACCTCTTCGTAGTGGCTGCGGTTCCACACGCCCATGCGTCCACGCTCGGGCAGGCGCTTCATCACTCGCCACAACCAAGTGTGGTCCAGCTCTTCGGCATGCGGCGCTTTGAAGGCCGTCACCTCGCAACCCAGCGGATCTACACCGCGAAATACATGCCGAATCACGCCATCTTTGCCCGAGGCGTCCATACCTTGGAAGATCAGCAACACCGACCAACGATCCTGCGCCCAGAGCTTGGGCTGCAACTTGGCCAGCCGCGCGACACCTGCTTCTAAGCGCGCGGCAGCGTCTGCCAAGCGCACACGCGGATCATGGTCGCGTAAAGCAAACTGGACAGCCGAGCGCAGAGCGTGCATACGGCCTCTATTCGTACACCATGAACAGCGGCCCCGGATACAGCCACGACAGACCTTCGCGCAGGCGATCGCGCCAGTTTTCCCAGTTGTGACCGTCGTGGCTTTCGCTGAACTTGACGGTCATGCCGCTCTTCTGCAACAGCGGCACCAGCGAGCGGTTGTAGTAGATCAACGACTCGTACACGCCGCAGGACATGTACAGGTGCTCTGTAGGGCGCCCTGGATGCTTGCGGAACGAGTTGACGAACTTGACCACGGGATCGAACAACGGACCGCGGTCGTGATTGCCGATGTCGGTGAACACGAAGGACCCCGACTGCAGCAACAGGTTCCCAAAGTAGCCGGGATGGCGCCATGCGGTCGACAGCGAGGCAACCGCGCCGAACGAGGCACCCATCAAGCCGCGCGCCGACGGCTTCTGCACCAGCGGATACAGGCGCTCGAGCTCGGGCACGAGCTCTTCCACCAAGTAGCGCGCATGGCGCGGATCATCCGCGTACTCTTCAAGTCGGTTGGGCGATTGCGTCAACGCCACCACCATCGACGGGATCTCCAAGCGATGGATGAGGTTATCGAGCACCGTCTTGAAGGCCGCGAAGCGCAAGTACTCTTCGCCATCGTGCACCACCAGCAACGGATAGCGGCGCGTGGTGCGAAAGCGCGCTGGCAGATAGACCTGCACACGCCGTTCGCCTCCGAACGCTTGGCTGTGCAGATGATGCGTGCGCAACTCGCCGGCACGCGCCTCGCTGTCGGGCAAGATCCACTCGGGCGGTGTGTAGCCGTGACCGTGCACGACCGAGTTCGCGCCGTACGGATCGGCGGCGGCGTGCTGATTCAGCGGATCCGCCAAGAGGCGGCGTTCGCCCCACCGCGCGACCTCGAGCTTGTACTCGACGCGCGAGCCTTCGGGCACATCGATGCTCAACAGCCACACTTGTGTGCCATGCACGCGATGGAAGGGCAAACCACCGACGAGGCCGTGGATCCAGTGCCGCAACAGCACCTCATCCGCTTCGCCGCGCCACACAAAGGTCACGCTGCGCCCATCGACGATGGGCACGCTGCGCTCGGCCAGCCACGCGTCGAACGCTTGCGGGCCGCGGCGCGCTTGGTACTCGGCTTCTTGGGCCAGCGTGTTCATGCGCTCACCTCTGTCAAGTGTCCTTGCGGGGTGAGTTGCTGCGTGCCCGCCGCGCCCAACCAACGCGTGCCATCCCACTCGACGCGCGTCAACGCATCCAAGGTTACGCAACGATCCGGCGCAAAGCGGCGTGCCATCAGCTGCACGCGCACCGCATCATGCAAGCGCAAGCGTTTGCGCGCGTGCGGCAACGGCAGCACGCCTTCGTACGCAGCCAGACCCGGCTCGTACAGCTCGGCATTGCCCTGTCCTTGCGGCGGCGAATCATGGAACAGCACCACGCGTTCCGCCAACGCCATCGCACCGGCGGACCAAGCGACAATGGGCTTGCTTGTGCCCCACACAGTCAACACATCCAAGAGCGCCAAGCGATGCAACAACACGATCACATGACCGCCCGCCACACACAGCAGCTCGCACTCGCGGGTCACACGCTGCAGCTCTTGCCGGTGTTTGATCACCGCTGACCGCCGCGCGGGCTGAGCCGCCGCACCGAACTCCGCGTGAATGTCGCGCACTCGGTCCAAGTGTCCGGCATCTACAGCCCGCACCGTGCGCAAAGCACCTTCTTGTTCGGCTTGGAGCAAGTCCTCGTAGCCGGGATCTGCTTGGCGCTTGAGCAACTCACGCGCAGCATCCAACGCATGCGCCAAACGCAAGCGATAGAACTCATGCGCCGCGCGCAAGCGGTCCGCGCGATGACGCATCAGGCCGACAAGCTCACTGTCGCTGGACATGATGTCCTCGACACGCGCCCACACATCCAGGTTCGCGGTGCGGCCCCCAAGGTGCTCGGACAGCTCGCGGTCCTCGCCTTCGCGCTCCTCCCAACCGGCGGTGACAGCCGCCACGCGGCCCGTCACACCCAGCGAGTCGACAACTTGATTCAGCGTCGGCTGCAAGCGCTGCGGCCCAATCAGAACGATGCGTTGGCTCATGAGTGAAGGTCGCGTCTCAGCCCGCGACGACGCGCAGCTCGGTGCTGAACTCATCGGCCAGCTCCAAAGCTCGGCCTAGATCGGGGTGCCGCACGACCAACCAACCATCGCCCACCTGCGACTTCTTCCAATCGGCGCGCGCGCTGCCCACCGGCGCCAAGTCGAGATTCGCCACATGCTCGCCGTGGCGTTCCAACAAGCGATCCAAACCTTCGTGCGCGCGGATGCGCTGGCCCGGGCCATGCGCGCGTTTGAACACCACGGCGGCGTTGTACTTCTTGACGATGGGCTGTGCGAGTCGACCATGCACCGTGGCTTCGGCCCAGGCGCGGAACAGATCCGCATCACAGGCGTAGTTCATGACATGCACAAGGCGCGAGCCCGGCGGACGCCCACCGATCTCGCCAAAGACGGCCTCGCCCTTGGGCGTGTGGAACCACTCCATGTGCGTGAAGCCGTCGCGAATGCCCAGCGCACGCAGCACCGCACGGCCCAACTCGCGGCCCTTCTTGGGGCCTGGCGCGTCCAAGTCCTTCAAGCACACAGCTTGCGCGCTGATCCAGTGATTGAGCTTCGCCACCAGCGGTTTGGGCCTGTACCAACCCACATTCTCGAACAACACTTCGCCGTTCGCACAGACCGTGTCGTAGGTGTGCTCTTCGCCTTCGATGTACTCCTCTACGATGATCTCCTGCACATGCTGCGTGGCGCGCAACGCTTCGTCGAGCTGGGCTTGATCGCGCACTTCATAGGTGTCGTCCGACCCAGCACCCGCGACAGGCTTCAAGATCAACGGAAAGCCGATGCGCTCCGCGTGCGTCAAGACTTCTTGACGGGTGCGCGCCCGGCCATGGCGCGGCACGCGCACACCCGCGGCCTCCAAGACCTTCTTCATCTCGACTTTGTCGCGCAGCGGCGTCGTCTGGGCCACCGTGGGCCCCGCCACGCCCAAGCGCTCGCGCAGCTTGGCGGCGAGGATCATGCCCGGCTCCCACAAGCACTCGATCTTGTCCGGCTTGCGCCCACCGAGCCAGTTCTGGATCGCGCCGATCGTCGCCTCTTCGTCCCACAAGCTCTTGACCGGCAAGTACCCCGACAAGGCCTTGCGCGCGTCTTCAGGCAACGCCTCTTTGGGCTGGTCGCCCACACCCCACACGCGCGCGCCCACCTGCGCCAAACCGCGCACGAACAACGGCATCTCCGCCGGGTAGCCGGGAGAGAGGAAGAGGATGTCCATGGTTCCCATTGTGCCCGCGACAGCGGGTGGGATGGAAGTCATGACCTCGTCGATGGCCCGCAGTTGCTTGAGCCCGAGGCGCGCTCAGGCGGCCTCAGGCTAATTCCACACGCACCGTCTCGACCACGCGGGCCAGAGCTTGCTCGACGGTCTTGGAGTCGGGGCCGCGCACGATGATGTAGCCGTCGCCTTCGTAGGAGTCGCGGGGGGCGGCGCCGATTTCGGGCAGGTGGCGCTCGTAGAGCAACGGCCCGAGTTCGCGCACGATCTGATCCATGCCAAGGACGCGTTGGATGCGGCCGCTGCCTTGGCCGCGCAAGTAGGCGCAGCCGACGGAGGCGCTGCGCGTGGGCGCGGCAAAGGTGCCGTGGACCATCAGCTCGACCCAGGCTTGGTAGAAGTCGATGCCGTGGGCCACCGACAAGAGCGTGGTGAACTGCGCACCGGGCGGCCGGGCGGCGACCTCGCTGATGGCGATCGAACCATCGCGACGCCGGAACCACTCCATGTGCGTCAGGTTGGTGCCGACGCCGAGGGCCTCCAAGGCTTGTGGACCGGCGCGATGAATCGCGGCGTAGTCCGGTCCAGAGATGTCGAGCGGTAGGTGCACCACCCACTGGATCCACGGGTTCTCGAGCACATGCAACGGTGTGGGCAGGTAGCGGCTGATCGAATGGAACACCGGTCGGCCGGCGATGGAGACCGAGTCAAAGCTGAACTCATCGCCCTGGACGAACTCTTCTACATACAACGGCTGTTGCGGTGTGACGGGCGTC
>JBILXQ010000212.1:0-5261 GCA_044378375.1 Planctomycetota bacterium | reverse complement strand
ACACCGATACCGACAAGGACAACTACAAGAAGCTCGCTGCGCAACATGGCGTGACGTGGCGTAGCTCGTGGCAAGGCGGGACCAGTGGCCCTGTCTGCCAAGAGTGGGGTGTGCGCAGCTACCCGACCATCTATGTGTTGGATCACCGTGGCGTGATCCGCTTCAAAGGTGTGCGTGGCAAAGCGATGGACCAAGCGGTGGATCAACTGTTGGCCGAACTCGAAGCCGAGGAGAAGGCTAAACAAGGCTCCAAGTAGGACTCGAACGTATGCGGTGCATCTTGGATCGTGTGGCGGGGATGGTGGTGGCACTGGTGCTGTGCAGCATGGCGCCGCAGGCTGCGGCTCGGGCCACCAGCGCGAGTACGGTGCAGGATGGCGCCACACTCTTGGTGAGCTACAAGAGTGCCCTGGCGACTTGGGATCAGGTCCGTGTGGATGCCGTGCGCGCCAATGCGCAGTTGTCAGCGTTGCATCCCGCCCGCGTGTTTTGGCCGCGATTTGTGAGTGCGGCCGAGAGCGGCACGGATGCCGCCGCCTTGGGGTGGCTCGCAACGCAAGCGCACTTTGCCTTGGATGCCGGGCCTGCGCGTGGGCAAGCGGTGCAAGGCGCGTTGCAGACGCTGCTGGCCAAGCATCCGGCTTCGCAAGAGTTGCATGATGCGCTCGCGGGACTGCTCACCTGCCGAACTGATCTGAGTGAGGAGCAATCCCTGACCTTCTTGTCGTTGGTTGCCGAGCAAGCACAAGCAGACGAGACGCGTGCGCGGGCTTTGTTCACAGCTTCGCTGCTGGTCTCCGACAACTTGCGGACCGACGATCCCAAGCGTCGTGCCCAAGCGGATGAGTTGCACCGCGCGATCTTGTACGCCTGGCCGAAGACCAAAGCGGGCGCAGAGGCGGCGGGTCGCTTGTACCCCGTGCTCGAGCGTCGTTTTGCGGTCGCTGCCTTGCAATGGCAGGACACGGTCGAGGTCTTGCAGCGCAACGGAACGCGCTATGCAGAGTGGCCAGAGCACCCGTTGGTCAAGCATGTGGACGATGCGCGCTTGCTTGCTTTGGCTGGTCACAACACAGCGCTTCGCATGGTCGAAGTGACCTGGCCGGCGATTGACCAAGCGCGCCGCCAAAGTGCGAGCCTCGGGCTGTGCTACCTGTTCACGGGTCTGATGCAGCACTATCCTCCACGCGCTGAGGTGTGGGATCGGTTGCGCCCGCGCATCTTGACGTTGGCCTTGCGTGAATACCCCAACGAGCGTTGGGCGCGCGAGGCCTTTGAGGTGCTGCGTGCGGAGGTTGACCGTCTACCGCCTATGGCTGCAGACTCCGCCTGCAGGGCAGCACTAGAAACGCACGAGGATACTCGGGTGCGCGCTTGGGCGTGGTGGTGTTTGGCGCGCACGAATCTGTGCTTGGGCGACGATGCAGCCTTCGGCCGAGCCCAGGAAGCCCTGACAACTATTTTGGACGAGCATGCGGATGAGGATGCGCGCTGGTTGGAAGCGGTGCGCCTCGATCGGGACCGTATTGCAGCTCTGCGAGTCGGGCAACCCGTGCCCGCCTTCACAGGCTTGGACACCGAGAAGCAGCCTGTCATCGTTCAAGGCTACAAGGGCCGCGTGGTGCTGCTCGTCTATTGGTCGATGCTGCAGGCCGAATCGTTGGCGGCGGTGCCTGACTGGGTTGCACTACAGGACGCGCTGAAGGGCCGGGCGTTTGACGTCGTTGGCGTGTGTTGGGACCAGATCTCCCGCCAAGCCGATTTCGACACTCGCGTACAGTTGGGCGTGCGTTGGCGTTCGATCATGACCTACACGCGCGACCATGAGCTCTACGCCACAGGTATGGTGTTGCGAGCGCCGACCGTGGTCGTGCTGGATGACCAAGGCGTCATCCGCGGTCGCAACTTGCCGTGGGCCGAAACCAGAGCTCTCGTAGAGCGCCTGGTGGCCGAGCACGAAGCGAACTTGCGCCGCTAGCCCTCGATCGCGGGACGCAGCCGCGCTACTCTCCTCGCCTCACACTATGGCTTCCCGGAACGACTCCAACTTCATGGACACCATCGTGTCGCTGTGCAAGCGCCGCGGTTTCGTCTTTCCCGCCTCCGAGATCTACGGCGGCATCGGCAACACCTATGACTACGGTCCGCTGGGCGTAGAGCTCAAGCGGCGCGTCAAAGAGGCGTGGTGGACGCGCACCGTGACGATGCGCGACGATGTGGTCGGCCTCGATTCGGCCATCATTCAGAACCCGAAGACGTGGGAGACCTCAGGACACGTAGCCGGCTTCACCGACCCGATGGTGGATTGCAAGAAGTGCAAGTCGCGCTTCCGTGCCGACAAGCTCGAAGACGCGCGTTGCCCCGAGCGCCCCAGCAAGCGTCCTGGCGAGTGCGGCAATGAACTGACCGAGCCGCGCGCCTTCAACTTGATGTTCAAGACGCAAGTGGGCGCCGTCGAAGGTGCGGGCTCGATTGCCTACCTGCGCCCGGAGACTGCGCAGGGGATCTTCTTGAACTTTAAGAACGTGGTCGAGAGCTCGCGCATGAAGCCGCCGTTTGGCATCGGCCAGATCGGCAAGAGCTTCCGTAACGAGATCACGCCAGGCAACTTCGTGTTCCGCACGCGCGAGTTCGAACAAGCGGAGATGGAGTTCTTCCTCCCGCCCGAGCAGAACGACCATTGGTACCAATACTGGCGCACGGAACGCCATCAGTGGTACTTGGACTTCGGCATCGATCCGTCACGCTTGCGTTTGCGCGAGCATGCGCCGGATGAGTTGGCGCACTACTCGACCGGTTGCACTGATGTGGAGTACGAGTATCCCTTCGGTTGGGGCGAGCTCGAAGGCATCGCCTGCCGCACAGACTTCGACCTCAAGCGTCACAGCGAGGCTTCGGGCAAGGACCTGCGTTGGTTCGATCCTGACACCAAGCAGAAGTACTTCCCGTGGGTGGTGGAGCCCGCGGCCGGCGTGGACCGCACGGCGCTGACCTTCTTGATCGACGCGTACGATGAAGAAAAGGTCGAGGACGAGACGCGCGTGGTGTTGCGCTTCCATCCCGAGATCGCGCCGATCACGGTGGGTGTGCTGCCTTTGGTCAAGAAGGAAGGCATGCCCGAGAAGGCGCTCGAGATCGACCGCGAGTTGCGTCGTGGCCGCTACGCGACCTTCTACGACGAGTCCGCGGCGATTGGTCGCCGGTATCGTCGCTTGGACGAGGTCGGCACGCCGTACTGCGTCACCATCGATGGCGACACCATGAAGGACGATGTGGTCACGGTGCGTGAGCGTGACACCATGCAGCAGGAACGCGTCAAGGTCGGCGAGTTGCGCAGCTGGCTGGCGGATCGCATCGCCACATGGAAGCGCCCTGAACGCAAGAGCTAAGCGGGGGATGCACGCTGGAACGCATGCGTAGCCGCCTGATGTGGTGGGCACTTGCTGCCCTCGTGGTGGTGGTCTACGCGCGCGTGCTCGGCTTTGCGTTCCTGCTGTTTGACGATCCCATCAATGTGGTCGAGAATCCGAGGCTCGCGCCGCCTACGGCCGCGAGCCTCGCTGCGTTCTGGTCGGGGACCTATCTCGGTTTGTATGTGCCGGTGGCGTACAGCTTGTGGTGGTTGGCTGCCTGGGTGGGCGATGCGCCGCAAGCGTGGCTGTACCACGCCTTGCCATTGGTGTGTCAAGTAGTTGCGACACTGCTCTGTGCGCGCTGGTTGTTGCGTTTAGGCTTGCCGACGCAGGCCGCATGGTTGGGTGCGCTGTTCTGGGCTATGCATCCGTTGCAGGCCGAAACGGTCGCCTGGGTGTCCGAGTTGCGCGGCGCGGCAGCCAATGCATTCGTCTTCCTCTATCTCGAGCGCTCGGCCGTGGCGCGCAGCAGCACTCGGCACGTGTCAGCGTCCCAGTTGACTGCTTACGCAGCGCTGCTTGCAGCCTTGTTGTGCAAGCCATCGGCTGCTGTCGCACCTGCGGTGTTGTGTGTGGTGGAGTGCGCTTGGTGGGGGAGCGCGGTGCGTTGGCGACCGCTGTTCGTCGCTGGTGTCTGCGCCGGCGGCGCTTTGTGGGTTTCCAAGCAAGCGCAAGCTGACGAGCTGTTGTCCTTCGTGCCGGACTGGTCAGAGCGCGTGTATGTGGCCTTGGACGCACTCGGTCACTATGCACGTACGGTGTGTGTGCCGGTTGGGCTTGCTCCCGACTATGGTCGTCGACCGCAGGATGTCCTGACGCAGGCTTGGAGTCAGTGGGAGCCTTGGCTGGGCGTCGTGCTTGTGTTGCTGGCACTCTGGGCCGTCTGGCAGTTATGGCGCGGCTATCGTTCAGCCGCCAAACCCGTCACGCCCAAGATCTACGCCTGCGCGGCCTTGGTCTTCCCGCTTTGCCTCGCACCCACGCTCGGTTTCGTGTCGTTCGCCCACCAGTCCATTTCCACAGTGGCAGACCGCTACGCCTCTCTGGCGTTGGTGGCACCCGCGTTGTTGGTGGCCGCTCTTGCCACACGCTTGTCTGTGCGCTGGGCGTGGGCCTCAGGCCTGCTCTTGCTCACCGCTATGGCCCTCCTGACTGCACATCAAACAAGCCATTGGCGTGACACACGGTCCCTTTTTCTGCACACCACACAGGTCAATCCGCTCAGCGCGACCGCTTGGACCAACCTAGGTTTGGTGGCCGAGCGTCAAGGAAATTTGACAGAAGCACGCGAGTCCTACCAGACTGCCCTGCGTGTCCGACCCGAACACGCCCGCGCCCACCAGAATTTAGGGCTTCTAGAGGCCAAGTCAGGCAACTTGCCCGCCGCCCTGCAGCACTTGCTCGCTGCCCGCTCCTATCAGCCCTACCACGCGCGTCACCACTCCAACCTCGCCGCCATCCTGTCCCAAACCGGCGACCCCCAAGGCGCCCTCGCCGCCGCGCAACGCTCCCTCGAGCTAGACCCCGAGCTCGCCGACGGCCACAACGCCCTAGGCGTCCTCAGTCTCCAACGCGCCGCCCACGCTGAAGCCCTCCAACACTTCCAACGCGCCCTAGCCCTGCGTCCCCCCGAAGCCGAGTACGCCCGCAATTGCGCCCTAGCCGCCGCCCAGACCGGCCAAGTTCCCGCCGCGCGCGCCTACTGGGAACGCGCGCTCAGCAGCCCAGCAGCGCGTGCCTCGTGGCGTTTGGATGCAGCTCGTACAGCCCTGAGCGCTCCGCCGGATGCGGCGTTGGCGTTGCGGTGGACGGAACCGCTGGTGGGGGAGCAGTCGATGGGTGCGATGG
>JBILXQ010000211.1:0-5262 GCA_044378375.1 Planctomycetota bacterium | reverse complement strand
GCGCTCGATGCGTTGGGTCGAGGCTGGCCCGGTGCGCGAAGTGTATTTGGTGCAGCCAGGTCCGCAGACGCCCATGGAGTCGTTGGTCTGCGAAGTGCAGGTGCCCGTGCAGGGCGGCCAGTGATGTACCGGGGGATAATGATCAATTTTGATCATTATCACAGACTGTCTATGTGCGGAAGCTCGGGTGCGCCGAGTACAGCGCGAAGCGGCCTTCGTCGTCCGGACGCCCGCGTAGCATGTCGCCGGCCTTGAGCCACGGGACCAAGCCGACATCGAGCCGCACGGTGCGCACAGAGCCTTCGTAGCGCACTTCCGCCTTGCCGTCGACGTCCAGCGTCAACAGCTCGGCGAGCTCACCGCCCTCGGAGGCACGCGTGCGGCGTGCATTCGCCTCTGCAATGCGCGGCAGCTCACTGTCAAGTTTCTTTAACAGGTGCTCGCCTTCGTCGCCGAGCTCGATCTCATGCACCTCGCGCGCCCAGCGGCAGAACTTGCGCAGCGCAGCGACCAGCTGCTGTGCATCGGTCGCTGTGCTGACCACACCGCGATCCACTGCATAGACACCGGCCCAGCGCGCCAAATCGCGCGCCGTCAGGTTTTCAAACACGCCCACTTCGCGCGCGCTGTCGCCCAACGATTCCAGAATGCGCAGCTCGGCAGCGCGTGCGGGACCGTGTTCCTGTGCTGTTTCCCACAAGAACTCGACGATCATCGCACCCACGACCCCAGGGAAATCAGGTGCCGGAGCCAGCTCGTCTTCGTCCGGCTCTGCAGCTAGGCCCAAGTCGCGCTCGAGCTCATCGAGCATCAAGGTCAACGGGCGACCTTCGCGTGTACCAGCTTGGAAGTGCTTGAGTGCTGTCTCTACGTCCGTGCTGGCGCGTTCTTCCTGTCCCGCACGCGGCGGCGGAGTGGGCTGCACGCTTTTGCCAGTGCCTGGGCCACGCGTGGACAAGGCATGCCAGGCCGTGATCAACACCTTGCGCGCGGCATCCAGATCTACGCTGGTGTCAAAGGCGAGCGCATCCAGAATGGGTGCCAAGGCATCGTCGGCGCCATGCACGATGCGCTTGGCGTCGAAGGGCGCGTCGGCCAAATCTTGCAGCCAACGTTCGATGTCGAGCGGCGCGATCCCACCCTCATGCAGCAGCTTGCGCGCCTCGGCGATGGCGTCTTGGGCCTCGGCAGCACCCGTCACCGCGCCGGCAAACATCGCCTCGAGCTCGCTGCCACCGATGCGCACCACACCGCGGCGCACCTTGCGTGCTTCGTCCAAGTCGGCACGCAGCGCCTTGGCCAAGGTCGGTGAGCGGCGCACAATCGAGGAATGGGCTAGCGCATGGTCCGCATCACCCAAGGGGAACAAACGCCCCGCGATCACATCGCCGGTCTGGACCTGGGTGCTGGCCGATGCCTCGCGGATGGGGTACTCCCCTAGCGAGCCCAGATCGCGCAGCCAGAAGCCCTCGCCGGGTTTGACGCCGGTGACCTCGAAGACTCCGGTGTGGCTGTCACGCAAGGCACGATAGGTGCCTTCATCCTCCAGGCCGCTGGCTTCCCCCAGTTGAGCCCGCAACAGGTCAATGGTCGGCCCATCCGGCCCCGCCGACTCGCACACGAACCACTCCAAGTGCCGGCGCCGCGAGGCGACATCCGGCGAGACCCCGGCCGCAGTGCCAGCATTGGGCGGGCCATAGAACTCGGGGATCGTGGCGGCGAAACGCGCGGCGAGCTCGTCGTCGCGCAGGATAAGCACGCCGAGGCGTGCGAGGCAGTCTTCCATCGGCGTGGTGGTCACAGGGCGGCTCCGGTCGGCCCTACAGTCTATGCATGCTGTTTTGGGTTTGCATGGGCGCAGCAGAAAGGGCATCACAAGTATCTCCATGATCGCCCTCGCAGAACCCATCTCCTTTCACTGGATCGACGCGGTTGGCCTTGTGCTGCTCGCGGTGTTTGGTTTTCTCGGCTCGCGGCGAGGTTTGTGGTGGCAGACCGTGCGCTTGTTGGGCGCTATCGCCACGGTAGCTGTGGCGCGCGCACTCGCGCCGCGCGCGGCGCCCGCCATGATGGACATGTTCACGGGCTTGGATGCGTCCGTGGCGGACGGCCTAGTGTGGGTGTTCATTGTGTCGGTGGGTTTCTTTGTGGTGGCCTTGGTTGGCCGCATTGGTCGCGAACAAATTGAGGCGGCCGAGCTCACCAGTGTGGATCGCGTGGGTGGCGCCCTGTTGGGGCTGGCCACGGGAGTCGTGGTCTTTGCGGGAGTGATGATCGGAGTCGCCTTGGTGGCTGGTCAGCCGTTCGCTGACAAGCACATCGTCGGCACTACTTCGGAACGGGTGCTGACTTCGCTCGCCGACACCGTTCCCGGATTGCTCGATGTGCATGCAGCAGAGACACTTTCGAACCACTGAGTCGGCCTGCGCTTGACAGCTTGCGCGACTCGTGGTGAGGTCTGCTTGACAACTAGAAACGCGAGCGCCCAGTCGGGGAAGCAGGTGTGAATCCTGCACGGTCCCGCCACTGTGAGCCGCCATCAACGCATCGTCGGGGCCTGGCTACGCTAGGCCGGTCACTGGAGCGGTTGCTCACCTGAGCAGCATGCCTCTGGGAAGACTGCGACGCTTGCGGGCGGTGAGTCAGGATATCCGTCGTGTGCTCCGTGACCGCGGCCGTGTGGCCTCGGTTGAACCCCGCTGGCTTCGGACGAAAGCCCGCGCGTAAGACCCTCGCTGTGAGGGTGTGCGCGTGGTCGTTTTGGTTCGCAGTCGGCCGTTTCGAACGGACTTTTCGAACAGGCTGACGATGATCAAGTCTCTGTGTTTCGTGAGTGTGGTGCTAGCCGCCGCTGTGCGTGCAGACCACTACGACTTTGGTGTGGCACCGCAGGCACCGATCGCTCTCTCCACGAGCGAGGTGGTGACCGTGATTCCGAGTGGTTGGGCGTCCTTCGATGGCTCGGTGGTCGTGGTGCGCGACCAAGCCGGTGCTGCACTGGTGACGACCACGGTGTTCCCCTCGGCGGTGTTTCCCTCGTTCATCGCCTTGCAGCCCGACAATGCGACGCTGCTCTTAGGCGAGAGCAGCAACGGCGGTTTGTGGGAGTTTGTGCTGCCTGCTGGACCGGCCACGCTGCTGGCAACAGCGGCGTTCAACTACGACGCGACCTTTGATGGCGCAGGACATGCCATCGTCTCGGCGGCCACCTGTGGGTTTGGTTGCGGCAACAGCTTGTTGCGCGTGGACCTCTCCACTGGTGCGACGACCGTGCTGGGCTCCGTTGCCGGTCCTTCGGGCCCTGTGGCAGTGAGTGCAGCCGGTGAGTTGTACTACGGCACGCAGTCGCCCTTCTTTCCCGCTCCGGCTGGCGCGTTCAGCGTTCAGCGTTGGAGCGCGGCCCAAGTTGCCGCAGGCGCCTTGAGTGATGCCAGTGCCGTGGCGGTGATCACGGGACTCGATGGCGTTGCGGATGTGAGCCTCGATGCGCGCAGTGGTGACTTGCTCGTGGTCGAAAGCCTCTTCGGTGGCTTGAGCCGCGTGCGCTTGCATCGTGCCGATGGGGCCTTGAAGTCGGTGCTAGCTAGCTCGACCGACTATCTCGGTGGCGTGGGCTTGCGCACCAGCGCAGGCACTATGGGCGCGCTGCAGCCGTTTGCGCCTGCGGGTTCTACCTACACCTATGCTGCTTCGGACTTCGTGACGGGCGTGATGCGTGTGCAAGGCATCGTGCCGGTGCAACCGCAGCTTAGCGTGTCGGGTCCGGGCGCCAGCGGTGCCGGCCTCGCGACACTCTCGGTTGCCGGTGGGATCCCCTTTGCAACCGCAGTGCTCATTTCGGCGCCGGCCAGCGCTTGGTCTTCGACCAACACCATCACCGCGCTGCCTTGGTTCCAGCTGCACAGCGGCCTGCAACTGAGTGCCATGCGGCGCTCGGGCATCGTCCAACTCGATGCGAGTGGCAACGGCAGCTTGGGGATTAGCAACCAAGGGCCCGGCCTGCCGGGTCGTGTCTGGCAAGCCTTGGTGCGCACAAACCTCGATCGTCCCGTGGGTGCCTCGACGCAAGTCGCATGGTGAACGCAGGCGAGCTGCAAGCGGAGGCACGCCGTCGCTTGGACGCTTTGGCCAAGCCGCCCGGGAGTCTCGGGCGCTTGGAAGAGCTAGCGATCGCGTTGTGCATGGCTCAAGGGACGGTGCGTCCCGTGACCAGTCCCCGCTTGCATCTCGTGTGGTGCGCGGATTACGCCTCGGCTGCGCACACCAGTGCGTGGCCGTCGCATGTGTCCGCTTTGGTGGCGCGCACTCTGGCGCGTGGCGGCGGCGTGTCCAGTGTGTGGGCACGCCGCTTCCAAGCCACAACACGCATTGTGGATGTGGGGCTGGCCCATGACCCGCAATTCGCCAGTGCCCACGCAAGCATTGAGACGCACACCAGCAAGGTGGTGTCAGGTGTGCGTGACATGCTGGTGCACGATGCGCTCACCAGCGAAGAGCACACGGCGTGTTGGGCGAATGGCCAAGCAGAAGCCGAACGCGCTGCTGCGCAAGGTGTGCGTGTGCTGGTGCTCGGCGAGGTAGGCATCGGTAACACGGCCAGTGCCGCGGCCATTGCCACGCTGGTGCTGCAGCTGCCGTCAGAGGATTTGGTGGGGCGCGGTGCCGGAGCCGACGACGGGCAACTTGCGCGCAAGCGCACCGCAGTGGCCGGCATGGTGGTCCGTGCACGCCGTTGTCACAAACACTTGACGGATCAACTGCGCGCCGTGGCCGGCGCCGAGTTGGTGGCCATGGCCGGCTGCATGCAGCGTGCGGCCGAGCTTGGCGTGGTCGTGATTCTGGATGGGGCTCTGGCTGCAGCTGCAGCGTTGCTTGTCACTGTGCATGCGCCCGCGGCTCGCCGCACTTGGTTGGCTTCGCATCGCGGCTCCGAACCACTCCATCTGCACGCCCTGCAACACCTGCAACTGCGCCCATGGCTTGAGTGGGACCTGCGCTTGGGCGAAGGCAGCGGTGCCTTGCTGCTCTTGCCGATGCTGGATGCTGCTGCGGGCTTGATGACTGAGGTGTCCACTCTGGATGATGCCTTGCAATGAACTGGATGCTCACCGAGCTGCGTGCGTTAGGCGTGGCGATTGCCTTTCTCACACGGCTGCCTGTACCGAACTCCATCCACCAGCTCGCGCCTGGTGACTTGCAGCGCGCCACCAGCTGGTTCCCTCTGGTCGGCGCACTGGTGGGCCTGATCACGGCGGCGCTGGC
>JBILXQ010000005.1:0-19395 GCA_044378375.1 Planctomycetota bacterium | reverse complement strand
GCTTGGTGTACATCCTGCCGGGCGAGCAAGCCTCAGGCGCGGTGCCAGTCAAGATCCGCGGCGCGGTGGAAGCCCCGCGCTATGTGCTGGGCAAGACGACCAACGAAGAGTGGGCGCGCCAACGCACACTGGGTGGCCTGTGGGCCGAAGTGGAGACGCCCTCGATCATCTTGACTGTGCCGGCTCACGAGGTGCGCGGCATCGAGAACATGGAGCCCATTGCTCTCAAGTGGGAAGAGGTGCTCAAGGCGTGTGCGAACCTTGCTGGCCTTGCGACGCGTGAACGCCCCGAGCGTTTCGTGAGTGATGTGCAGATCAGCGTCGGCTACATGCACTCGGGCTATCCCATCATGAGCTTCCTCGACGCGCCGCCGTTCTTGCTGAACCCCGAGCGCTGGAAGGCTGAGGGCTGGGGACCGTTCCATGAGTTGGGGCACAACCATCAAGTCAGCGACTGGACCTTTGAAGGCACGGGCGAGGTGACGAACAACCTCTTCACGCTGTATGTGCTCGACAAGGTCTGTGGCAAGGCCGTCGAAGATGACGAACGGTTCCTGCAAAGCACTCGTGACGCGCGCTGGAAAGATCATGTCCAGAATCACGATGCGAGCTTTGAGCGCTGGAAGAACGATCCGTTCCTCGCGCTGCTTTTGTATGTAGATGTCCAGCAGGAGTACGGCTGGGAACCATTCGAGCGCGTCTTCCGCGAGTACCGCAGCTTGAAGGATCACGAGCGCCCCAAGACGGACGCTGACAAGCGTGATCAGTGGATGACTCGCTTGTCCCGCGCGTGCAATGCCGACTTGTCGATGCTGTTCGCAGCGTGGGGTGTGCCGGTTTCAGATGCCGCACGAGCCGCGGTAACTGGCCTCAAGCGCTACGAACCAGAGTCGCGGCGCGAGTAACCTAGACACCGGCGAGAGCACGCGCTTTCCAGGCTTCGTCGAACTGCAGGAAGTTCATGTTCAAGTGCTCTTGGAGCAACTTGCGCTGCAAGTCGAGCAGGTTCTTGCCGCTCGGGATCCCCTGCTCGTCGAGTTGGCCTTTCACACCACCAAGGATCTTGGCGAGAGCATCCGGCTTCTCGAGCACGAGCCAGCGCACCGCGGCAAAGCACGAAAGTCGCATCTCTTCGCTTAACTCGCCGACTTCCTTCATGGCCAACATCTGCGTCACACCCACACCTTTGCCGGCGGCAACCATCTTGCGCGCGGCACTGATCCACTCGCGCGGACCTTGTGTGTCGGTGTACATGCCCTCCTCACCTTCGTTGGTGGTCGAGTTGGGATCGAGCTCCTTCTCCAAGTACAACGCCAGACCTTCGTCGAGCCACAACGGCGGGTCGTAGCTGAAGTGCTTGTACGCGCACAGCATCAAGTGCGACAGCACGTGCCCCACATGCGCGAACAACTGCGGATCCTTCTTGAGGTCTGCGTCCTCGCACGGGATGGAGGCCAGCATCTTGTGGCGCTTGGGCACGTGGTAGCGCAAGGCTCCCGTGACGGTGACGCCCGCGAGGTCCTTGGTGAACATGGCATGGGTGCTGCGCGATTGATGGAGAATCAGCTCGAACTTGTCCTTCTCGCCTAGGTACTTGCCATCGCCCATGAAGGGTCCTGCACCGCGTGACTCGGGAAAGTCCGCATCGGTCACTTGCAGCAAGCGTTGGAAGCGTGCGTAGAACTCCTCAGCCTTCATCGCCCACAAGTGGGCGCGCAACCACGGATCTAGCTTCTTCGTCTTCTTCGGAACACCGGGCAACACCAGCGCAAGACGCGCAAGTTCTGCCTCAACCAACAAGGCTTCCTTGGTGTCCAAATTCACCGCGGGCATGTTGCTGGCCAGTCGCACATGCGCTGTCTCGAGGAAGACCCACTGCGCGGAGGGCAACTTCTTGGGCAACTCGCCCGCTTCGTAGGTACCGAAGGGACCGGCCTCATGCGACACGATGCCAGCAGCCTGCATCAGCGCGGGATCATGCTTGCACCACGGACAGACTTCGTCCTTCTTCTTCTGCGCTTGGAGCGGCGCAACACACCATGCGAGCCAACACACGAAGAGCAGAGCGAGGGGGACAAGTCGCATCGTAGGAAGGTACTCTGGACAGGCATGCGCGTCGAACAGATCGACTGGATCGCGAAGCTGGAGGACCGCCATTGGTGGTTCGCGGCGCGTCGTGGCATCGTGGCGGCATTGGTCAGCCGCATGGCGCGCGGACAGCGCTGGAAGGTGCTGGATGTGGGCTGCGGCACGGGCGGGAACGCGGGTGCCCTCGCCAAGGATCACGATGTGCTCGGCGTCGACGCGGCCGACGCGGCCATTCAGGCGGCACGTGCGCGCTTTCCGCAAGCGCAGTTCGAACGCGCCAGCACGAACACCGACACCCTAGCGCGCGTCGGAGGCCGCGACTTGGTCGTGTTGATGGATGTGCTCGAGCACATCGAAGACGACTTCGCTTTCCTCTCTGCCGTGGTGGCGCGTCTGCAACCTGGCGCGCATGTGCTCATCACGGTGCCGGCAGATCCCGCGCTGTGGAGTGCGCACGATGAAGCGAGTTGTCATTGGCGCCGCTATGAGGAAGAGCGCTTGCGTGCCGTGTGGACGGGACTGCCGGTCGAGGTGCGCCTATACGAGGCTTTGAACTGGCGACTGGCACCGCTGGTGCGTGTGGCACGCAAGGCGAATCGCCGCCAAGGACGCACAAGTGGCGGTGCGGGCACCGACATGAAGACGCCGGTGGCGCCCGTGAACGCGCTCTTGCAAGCAATCTTCGCGGGCGAAGGTCTGCGGCTGATCCATGAGCTCGATCATCGTCGCAGCCCTAGCCACAAGGGCGTGAGCTGGATCGCGGTGCTGCGCCGCACGACGGGAGAATGCGTGGAACGCAGCAAACCTGCTGATCTGGCTCCTGACCAGCACCACCCTAACGCGTGAGCCGCAACTCTTGCCGGCCCTCGGGCAAGGCAAGGCGTAGTGTTCCGTCGGCCTGAGCCTCGCCTGAGATGGCCTTGCCGTTCAAGGTCAGCGTGCCCTTGTCAGGCAAACTGTACAGCAGGAGTGCAGTGACTCCGGCTGGGACCTCGGCCACTAGTTGCGTGGTCGAGCCTTCGTTTCCCCACGACCAGACGCCGCGCAGGTTGGCTTGCGTCCACTCCACACTGCCGCGCTCGGTGGCTGGCACCGAGTACAACCATTCACCTTGCTCGCCATCAGGCAAGTCGACACCGCAGTGCCGGCGCAAGAACCAACGCCGCACCTCGTCAAACGCGAGGTGCGGCCGGCGGGCCAGCTCGTTGGCCACCACCTGCGCCGCTCCATCCGCGAGCTTGCACAGCCCCAGCTCGACAGGCGCGTACTCGACCACCAACGCGTCCACTTCGCCTTCAGCCGGCGGAACCACGGGTTGGTAGTTGTCGCTCAGTGTCAGCTGCGCATAGCGAAAGCGGTGCAAGCCTGCGAGCGAGGACCATTGCTCGGGCGTACGCGCCATGCACAAGTGACGGTCCGTCGCGCCATCGCCTTGCGGCGGCTGCAAGCGTCCTTCCTCGTCCGCACTGAGCGCATAGCGCCAAGCGGCACGCATGTAGGGCTGCGCCTGCAGCCGCACCGTCAACGATCCGGCTAGGCTTGTGCCAAAGTCATAGGTCCAAGTATTGGCTTGCGGAGCGTACCGCAGTTGCGCGCCGCTGCGACGCGTCCCTACGGCGACGGCTGTGCGACGCAGTGTTTGGTGCGCCACGCCGGCCGCTTCCACAGCCACTGGATTCCAAGCACTTTCATCGAACCCCGCCTTGTCCCACGCACCCAAGCTGGCGAAGGCATTGCGCAGCTCACCCTCGAAAAGATCCGCACCGCGCACATCGCCCGCCTGCGACCAAACCCATTTGCCATCGGTCACGATGGTCAAGGGCGCTTGACCAGCGCACATGATGTCCAACTGGGCCATGTAGCGCGGCAGACGATCCACACCGAGGTCAATCCCGGGCAAGACTGCCAACGAAGCCAGCTCGCCGCGTCCTGATGACCATCCAGGCGTGAGCAGTGCACCAAGCGCATTGGCTCCTTGCTGGAGCAGGGCTGTCACGTCGTGGCGTGTGTAGACAAGGCTGTGCGCATCCACAAAGCCTGAACCCAAGCCTCCTGTGGCTAGTTTTTGGCCATTGATGCGTGTGCGCGCCATGCCACGCGTCGCCACCGTCAACGTGGCTTGCTCAGGTTTGTGCTGCAAGAAGAAGTCGCGCCGCACCGCAACCGCGGGCTCGGGCTGCGCACGCTGAGCACGCAACACCGCTGCATCCTTCGGACGCAACTCGCCATCGATCAGCGCGAGGCGTGTCCAACCATCGGCCTCTACCGAGGTCTGTGCCGTGACCTTGGCGTGTCGTGTAATGTTGACACCGCCATCGAGCAGCTCGATCTCTCCGAGAGCAAAGGCATAGCCGCCACCCTCGACCGGCGCGAGCTTGGTAGCCACCAAGCGAATGAAGCGCAGCTTGTACGCGGACAGCGGCAAGTTGACCGGCTCATTGCCAGTCACGCCACCCTCCGGTGTCGCCGCCAAACGCATGAAGGTCTTGTCGAAGCGCTCGTTGCGGTCCGTGTAGATCGTGAAGGCCTGCGGCATGAGGTGCGCAGGAGCATCTACTGCATCACTCACGCGCGCCGGGTGCACGCGGATCTGGTCCAAACGCCGGTCTTCACCCAAGTCGAGCTGAACCCACAAGTACTCATCCTGACGCTGTGTCGTGGTACTGCGATAGCCCAAGCGCTGGCCGCTCGTCTCCTGCGCGTACTGCGGTTCCCCGATCCACTTGGCCTTGCTGAGATCCAGCTGCGCCAACACAGGCCCGGTGGTCAGCCCCATCAGGGCGCAACATGCGTAAAGGATGGTCTTCATGTCAGGTCTCGGTCGCACGGAGCGCGACCATGGTGCAGTATACGACTACATGAGTGCACCGACCGCTCTTCCGGCACAGACTCTCGATGATCCGCACGCGTGGGTCGAAGTGGCACGCACGCCGGATGCGCGCACGACGCGCCATATGGCGCTGGTGCTGCAGTCGATGAATGTGCCGCACGGCATCGCTCAGATGGAGGATGGCCAGGCGCTCTTGGTGCGCCGCGCACAAGCCGCCTATGCCGCCGAGCAACTGGCGCGCTATGAACGCGAGAACCGTGGCTGGCCACCGCGTGAGCCCGGGTTCGCACCTCTGCCATCAGGTGGTCCGGCGGCGGTTCTGTATGGCGGCTTGCTGGTGTTGATGCACATCCTCGTCATCGAAGAACGCTATGGCATCGACTGGCGTCGAATGGGGCGCAACGCGTCGGAGCTGGTTGCGCAAGGCGAGTGGTGGCGCGTGGTGACGGCCTTGACCTTGCACGGAGATCTCGCGCACCTCGCGGGGAACTTGGTGTTCGGGGCAGCCTTTGCTGTCGTGCTGTCACAGACGCTCGGTGCTGGCGTGGCGTGGTGCGGCATCCTGCTGGCGGGTTCGGTGGGCAATTGGGTCAATGACGTGGTGCGCACAGAGCCGCATGTGTCGATCGGCGCGTCGACCGCTGTCTTTGGTGCCTTGGGTATGCAAATCGCCGCGGAATGGGCGCGCCGCAAAGAGCTGCGTCTCAGCAAGGTGCGTCGTTGGACGCCTGTGGTGATGGGCGTGGGGCTACTGGCATGGTCGGGCATGGGAGGCATCTCCGTGGAGACCAGCGCGCTGGAGCGGCATGTGACACTCGATAAGGTCGATGTGGGCGCACACCTCGCGGGCTTTGCCGTTGGTGCAGTCCTCGGACTTGCTGCGGCACGAGCGCACTTGGCTCAACGCCTTTCGTCGCGCACGCAGTCTCTACTCGCCACTGGGGCGCTGCTGATCGTCGTGTTGGCGTGGGTGCGCGCGCTCCTGACCTTGGGATGAAGAGCTTGCTCACGCTGCAGCGAGGCGAAGGGCGCGCAGCCTTGCTGGCGGCACTGGGCTTCTTTTGCGCGCTCTACGGCTACTCGATCCTGCGCCCCATCCGTGATGCAGCAGGCTTGCAAGGCGGCACGAATGACCTGCCTTGGCTGTTCACGGCCACGCTCGCGGCCACGCTGATCGTCTCCTTGCTTGTCGCGGAACTCTCGCGACACATCGACCGCCGCAAGTATGTCATCGCCGTACTCAGCCTCGTGGTTGCTGGCCTCGTCGTGTTTGCGCCACTCCTGCGCGATGAGTCCGCCATTCAGACTGCGCGTGGGTTCTACATCTGGGTCAGCGTCATCAATCTGTTGGTCGTGTCGACATGGTTCTCGTTCCTTGCCGACATGTTCACCAAGGAACAAGCGCTACGACTGTATGGCCTTGTCGGCGTGGGCGGCACAAGTGGCGCGTTCTTGGGTGCGATGACCACCGGCTGGCTGCAAGAGCACATCGGCGTGCACAACTTGCTGTTGGTGGCAGGCGCCTTCTTTGCAGCGGCCATTCCGTGTGCGTGGGGTATGCCCAGCCCTGTGCGCGCCACCGCCACGCAAACGGAGCCTGCAGGGGGCCTTAGCCCCGCATGGCGTGGACTCGTGCTTGTTCCGCAACGGCCAGTGCTCCTGGGCATCTGTCTGTACACCTTCTTCCACACCTTTGGCGGGACGTTCCTGTACTTCCTGCAAGCCGAGATCGTCGCGGAGCACGCGGCCGATCGCACCGCGCGCACCGCCATTTTTGCGACCATCGACGCATGGACCCAAGGGGTCACGCTGGTGCTGCAAGTATTCTTGACAGCACGCTGGACGCGCTGGGTCGGCACCACGGGCGCGTTGCTGGCCCAACCGTTCGCAGTCGCAGTAGCGGGCGCATGTGTGTGGTGGGCACTGAGCCAGGATTCAACTGCGTTGCATGCAGGCTTGGCGCTCCCCGTAGTAGCCATGATCATCGCCCAAGTGACCGTGCGTGCAGTGCACTTTGCCTCGGCGCGACCAGTGCGCGAAGCCCTGTATGTGCCGCTGCCCAGCGAGGAGAAGTACAAGGCCAAGGCCGCCATCGACACCTTTGTGTATCGCGCCGGCGATGCGCTGGGCGCGCGCCTGTTCGACGGCTATCTGAAGGCGGCCTTCGGCTTGAGCGGTGTGGCTTTGTGGCTGGTTCCGCTGGGCGTGGCGTGGTGTGGAGTGGCGGCCTGGCTGGGCAAGTCCGCGTCAAGTACTTCGGACAGTGCGCAGCGACCAGACCATCCACAGCACTAGCAAAGCCACCAGCAGCCAACCGACTCGCGCACACCACAGTGCTTGCGTCCACGCGGAGGAGCGCGGCCACGAGATCGACTGGTACTCGGCAAAACTCTGAGCCCGCGAGCGCTCCGCAACCGTCCAACGGCCACCCACAGCGCGCCCGGACGACTCGGGCTCGACCCACGACAAGGGATCGCGCAAGCGCAGCAAATCTGCTTGCGCTTCCAACGCAGGTCCGGGGGTCAAGCCGTGCAATGGATAACGTTCGAGGCGATAGCCGAAGAGCGGCTCATACGGCAGCAACTGCGACACCCCCTGAGTCAAGCCATCATCCCGGCCAATGGGTAACCCGGGACGCCCCTGCGCATCGCTCATCCATGCAACATGCTGAATGGCTGGCGGCGGTGCTGATTGCAGGGCAATGTGAGCTGCTTGGATGTGGCGCGGGCTGTACAAGCCATCGCGTGGACCATTAGAAGCCCACCAAGCGTTGATGACCGCAGCTACAACCGCCAGCGTCCAAAAGACTTGACGGGTGCGACCAGGCAAAGATTGCACAGCGAGCGCAACCCCGACTGCAATCAGCGGTGCGTACACCGCCCAAGTACGAAACAGTGTGCTCGCCGTGCGTGCCCACGCTGCGGTGCGCAGCATCGAGGACTCGGTGGTCAGCAGCACGGGCAAGAGCAGCACTGCGCCCAAGGTCAGCGCTGCAGCCAACGCGGGCAACGTAGAAGCCGCGGAGCGGCGCACTCGCAGCAAAGCAAAGAGCGCGAGTCCCACCGCCACGGGACCCACGAGGAACTCCCACTCATGACGCTCGAGCTTGGGACCGCCCTGCACCCATGCAGCCGCCAAAGTCTCCGCTGGCCCAACCACCAGCACATGCGCCAACAACGCGCCGTTCGTGAGCAGAGTCTCCGTCAAAGGCAGCCCGTAGTGATCGCGTGGCGCATGCTCCACGAACGCGAATGCTAAGTAGAGCTTCTCGGCACACAGCAACAGACTCAACACCAGCGCCGTCACTGCACGCACGGCAAAGACGCGCCAATCGGCGCCACGCCACACCGCCACAGCAGCCGCACCTGCAATCCACAGTGCAATGGCAGGCGCTCCGTACACATTGCCCGACAACACGATGTACGTCGCCAACATGGTTGCACCCAAGATGCAAGCCAGCGACCGCCCGGGACGCAGCAGACACCAAGCCAACAAAGGCCCGAGTGCTTGCGAGTGAAAGCCCAAGTGCCCGACCACCAGCCGCGCTGGCACAAAGGCCTCCAACGCCAGCACGAGCGCGGCCGCAGCGGCCACCCAGGGCGTCACGCGCAGCACATCACGCACGTACAGGTACATCCCCGTGTACGCAACCAGCGTGCAGGCCAACAAGGTCGCTTGTGCCGCCGCGAGCGGCCCCACAAACCACGCACACCACTGCGGGAACGAGTGCCACACCGACGCAGGATGCGCGGCCAAAGGCAAGCCGGCACCAAAGGCGGGCGTAAACCACGGCGTGTCCCAAATACTTGACACAGCCGCGTGGTACTCGCCGGCCAACAGGCGCGGCAAGAAGTACGACCAGTCATGCCCCAAGCCACCGTCAGCGTGCGGCAGCCAGCGCAGCCAGCACAGTGACTGCACCAACAGCGCCACGAGCAGGCCTACAAAGGGCAGCGCTCTCAACGCTTGACAGGCGGCTTGGGTTGCGTGGGGACCCAGTACACAAAGTCCGCGTCCTTGACCGGCCGCATCTCGACCGCGGCTTCGGCCTCGGAGCCCATGCTGCGCGCGGCCAGCAACACCGTGTGGGGCTCTGACCAACGCTGCGCAAGCGCCTTGCGCCCTTCGCCGGACACCTCAACAGCAGCTAACGCGCGCACATCCAACAGGGCGGGCTCGGGCAATGCCGCCTGCAGATCGCTCAAAAAGCCCTGTGTTTGGGCCAATTTCAGCTCTAGCGTGCGCGGCTGTACCCCGGTGACCGATGCGTCCGCGGCGCGCACCGTCAAGTGCGTCCCCACCACCAAGAGAGTGGACACTTTGGCCCCTGTAGTGCGCTCCAAGCAAGCTGCGGCGCTGTGCGCATCGCTACCGCGCAAAGCATCACGGCCCAAGACCAAGCACACCACCTTGGCAGCCGGCGGCAGGTGGGAACGCGTCCAAGCGACCATACCCGCCAGCATGTCGCCATGCGGATCCATCTCACTCGGTTCGATGGACCATGACAGGCTGCGCTCCACATTCGACAAGGCGAGCATGGACTGGATGCCCAGCTCAGTCTTCTTTGCGCCTAGCGTCTCGGCGTACTGCTCGCGTTGGTCAGAGAGCACGTTGTACGCCTCCCCAATCGCCACGCGCATCACATAGCGCTCGGCCGCATCCAGCTGGTACCAGCGCGTACGGCCATCGGGGTCTTCTTGGCGCAGCGGCCCGAGCACAATGCCGGTGCGATGGCCTAGGTTGAAGTCGGCCTCCTCGACGAAGGCTTGAGCCCGTAGGTACTCACGCTTGGGACTGCCGATTCCGACGCCAACCAAGCGCGGCAGCGCCTGCGGAGTGCGTTCGCAACGCTCACGCAACGCGCGCAAGACACGCTCGGCACCGGCCCGGTCCCAGGCCCATGGAGCAGCCTCGTCAAGCAACTGTGACAAGGTGCCCTCACCCGTATGCACCCAGCGTTCCAAGGCTTCGCCGTCGCTGAAGCCCACATCGATGCACACCGCATCGACTTCATCCACCAGGGCCTCGATCCAGCGAGCCTCTCCGTCGGCCACCAAGCCATGACCCGCACGCCCCACGAACAGCGTGGTGCCTTGCTCCCCTCCCGCCAAGAAGGTCTTACGCAGGGCGAGCTCTGGCTCGGCCACGACGAGGCTGCGCACCACCTCGTTCGTGGTGGCAACGGGCTTCGGGTCTTCCCACAGACAAGCAAGCAGCGCGATCGCGATCATGACCCCACCATCGTGCCTCGAAGCACCCGATCGCGCCAAGGATCACCCGCAAGGGATGCGTATACCGCCGCCGAGGAGTAGGATCGTCGCACCTACGGCCCCCCATATCCCCCCGGAAGCTACGCATGTCTAGCAACGCAGCGACGCAGGAAAAGACGCTCTTTGGCCACCCGCGCGGCCTGATGCTCCTCTTTGTGACCGAAATGTGGGAGCGCTTCAGCTACTACGGCATGCGCGCCATCTTCACGCTGTACATGCTGAAGGCGCTGTTGCTGGACAAGGAAGAGGCCTCGCGCATCTACGGCAGCTACACCGGTCTGGTCTACTTGACGCCCCTCTTGGGCGGCTACATGGCCGACCGTTTCTGGGGCAACCGCAAGTCGATCATCGTCGGCGGCGCGCTCATGGCCTTGGGCCAGTTCTTCATGTTCGCCTCGGGCAGCTTCTATCAAGACATCTCGGTAGCCAAGCCGCTGATGTTCGCCGGCCTGGCGTTCTTGATCTTCGGCAACGGCTTCTTCAAGCCGAACATCTCGACGATGGTGGGCCAGCTGTATCCGGCCTCCGACAAGCGCATCGACAGCGCGTTCACCATCTTCTACATGGGCATCAACCTCGGCGCCTTCATTGCGCCGTTGGCGTGCGGCTTCTTTGGTGACACCGGTCGTCCGCAAGACTTCCGCTGGGGCTTCCTCGCCGCTGGCATTGGCATGGTGTTGAGCCTCGTGGTGTTTGTATGGCTCAAGAGCCGCCTGCTGGTGACGCCGACGGGCGAACAGATTGGCGCGGCTCCGAATACAGCGCGTCAAACGGCAACGCAGAAGACCGACGGCGCGTCGGGATCCTCGACCGGCTCGCTCGTGACATGGATCGCGGTCTTTGCCGTGCTGTTCGGCGTGCTCTACAAGGTCGCCGAGATCGACCTCATCGGCAGCTTCATCTTCTCGCTGACGGTGGCTGGCCCCGGCTACATCATCTCGGATCGTTCGCTGAGCTCGGTCGAGAAGGCGCGCATCTGGGTCATCTACATCATCGCGTTCTTCGTGATCTTCTTCTGGGCGGCGTTCGAGCAGGCCGGTGCCTCGCTGACGTACTTCGCAGAGGAACAAACGCAGCGCGAACTGTTCGGCTCGACCATCCCGGCTTCGTACTTCCAGTCGATCAATGCCGTGGCCATCGTGCTCTTGGCGCCGTTGTTCGTGACCTTGTGGACGATGCTCGGCAAGCGCAACCTCGAGCCGTCTTCGCCCTACAAGCAGGCGCTGGGCTTGGCGCTTCTGGCTGTCGGCTACTGGGTCATCGCGCAGGGCGTGGAAGGCCTAGAAGCCGGCCAGCGCGTGTCGATGATGTGGCTGTTCGCGCTGTACTTGATCCACACTCTGGGTGAGCTGTGCTTGTCCCCGATCGGCTTGTCGATGGTGAACAAGCTGGCGCCTGTCAAGTTTGCTTCACTGCTGATGGGTGTGTGGTTCTTGTCGACGGCCTCAGCCAACAAGTTCGCCGGCACCCTGTCGGAATACTACCCCGAAGCCGTGGTGCCGATCGCGGTCGTCGAGCAGCTGCAGACCGAGAACGCAGCGATCATCAAGGCCAAGAACGAAGAAGGCGCCTTCACCGAGGCTGCTTCCACGCTGATTCCGGGCAACTGGAACAGGGACAAGCGTGAAGTCGGCGGCCAAAAAGTCATTCCGCTGGAGAATGTGCAGCTTGGCAATGTGACCGATGCCGCCAAGAAGGACGCGATCCGCGTGGCCCTGGAGAAGCAGCTGGTCCCGAACCCCAAGTACTTCATGGGCCTCGAGATCTCGAACCTCTACCAGTTCTTCATGCTGTTCGTGTACATGGCTGGAGCGGCAGCAGCGCTGCTCTTTGTGTGCTGTCCGCTGTTGTTGAAGTTGATGCACGGCGTGCGCTGAGACCAACGACATGAAGGATCTCTACCTACAACACATCGCCACCCGTCAGCGCACCACCGAGGCTGCGCTGGCGGCGGCGAATTTTGATGGGCTGGTGATCCAGTCCGGCGCGCCGTTCACCTACTACGCGGACGATCAGGACGCGCCCTTCCGCACCACACCGCACTTTGCGCACTGGTGTCCGCTCGAAGGGCCGTTCCACTTGCTGTACATCCGTCCCGGTCACAAGCCGCGCCTCGTGCGTGTGGCGCCCGAGGACTACTGGTACGAGCAAGCTCCACTAGGTGCTCCGTTCTGGGCCGAGGCCTTCGACATCGTCGAAGCTCCGGATGTGAACCAAGCATGGGAACGCCTCGGTGTCGCGCGGCATGCGGCCTACATCGGGGACGAGCCGAAGTCGGCCGAGGCGCACGGCATCTTGAGCGACGCGCTCAATCCCGAGGCCCTCATCAAGCGCCTCGACTGGGAGCGTGCTACCAAGAGCGCGTATGAAGTGGCGTGCTTGGAAGACGCCGAGACCAAAGCTGCGCGTGGTCATCACGCCGCGCGTCAACGCTTCTTGTCAGGTGGTTCCGAGTTGGATGTGCACCACGCGTACACCCAAGCCGTGGGCTGCATTGACCGGGAATTGCCGTACGAAACGATCGTATGCCTCGACGAAAAGGGCGCGATCTTGCACTACTGCGGCAAGCGCGCCGGCGTGCAGGGCAAGGTGCTGCTGATCGATGCGGGCGCGAAGACCTTGGGCTACGGATCGGACATCACGCGCACTTGGTGCGCGCCGCAGGCAGACCCGCGCTTCGCCGCGTTGCTGTGCGACATGGATGCACTGCAGTTGGCCATCTGCGCGCGTGTGCGCCCCGGCATGCCGTACTTGGACCTGCATCACGCCGCGCATGTGTTGCTGGGTGATCTGCTCAAGAAGCACGGCATCCTGCAACTCGGCGGCGAAGAAGCCGTGCAACAAGGCCTGACGGCTCCGTTCTTCCCGCACGGACTCGGCCACTTCCTCGGCATCCAAGTGCACGATGTAGGTGGCCGGCAAAAGACGCCCGAAGGAGGCGTCGTGCCGCCGCCGCGCCAATACCCGTACTTGCGCACCACGCGCACGATTGAAGAAGGCCATGTCTTCACCATCGAGCCGGGTCTGTACTTCATCGAGATGTTGCTGCGCCCCTTCCGTTCGGGAGCCAAGGCGCAGCTGTTCAACTGGACTTTGATCGACGCGCTTGCGAGTCACGGTGGCATCCGTATCGAGGACAACCTCCTCGTGACGAAGGACGGCCACCGCAACTTGACTCGACCGAAGATCTGAGCGATCGACCTCTCAGGAACCGAAGCGTCATTCATGGCCCACGCAGGACTGCTCTATCGGTTCCACATCAACCTCGCTGACGCCGATCGCGGCGTGTACGAGACGCTTGAGCTACGGACGGCGATGCATGCCTCCGAAACGGAGGTGTTCCTCGTCGTGCGTGTGTTGGGGTACTGCTTGCTGCATGAAGAGGGCATCGCTTTCGGGCGTGGGCTATGCGAGCCCGATGAGTCCGCGATTCATGTGCGCGACCTGACCGGCCAGCTGGTGCACTGGATCGAAGTGGGGATGCCCGCGGCGGATCGCTTGCACAAAGCCATGAAGGCGGTAGGCAAGCTGACCATCGTCCCCCATCGTCCGCTGCGGCTGCTGGAGCGCTCGCTCGAAGGACACACGATCCACAAGGTCAACGACATCCAAGTCGTGGTGATCGACCCGACGCTTGTGGCCGCCATCGCGGGCAAACTCGAGCGCATCGAGTCATGGGACCTGACCGTGTCCGACGGGACCATCTTCTTGGTGCGCGGCAACGAGTCGCATGCCGGCACGGTTGAGTACACGCATCTGTTCCGCGAGTCCTCGGAATCGTAGTCTCGGGCGCGATGATCGCGCTGCTCCTGTGGGCCCCGCTGGCCCTGATGACACAAGCCCCTACGGTTCCCGCCAGGGCCGCTGCTTGGGCTCCGCGCCTGCAAGAAGCGTTCAAGGACCGGAACGCTGTCGTACCGTTGTTGATCGATGCCGGTTCGGCACTCGCGGCACTCGAAGGCAAGGAACGCCAACTCTTGGGCGACAGCTTGGAGCCGTTGTTGCAGCGCGTGTACTTCTCACCTGAGCGCTTTCCCGGCGACGAGCAACTCGGCATCACGCTGCACGAAGTCAAGCGCGGTGACACAGGTGGTCGCATTGGCGAGCGTCACCGCTTTGGTCATGGCTTGCTGGCGAAGTGGAACACCAAGTACGACGAACGGCGCTTGGCCGTCGGGCAGAAGCTCAAGGTGGTGCACTTTGAGCGCAAGGAAGTCGAGATCGTGGTGGATCGCGCGATCTTCCGTCTCTCGGCGTGGCGCACGGTGCAGGGCAAGACTCGCGTGCCGTTGCTGTTCACCGCGGTAGGCGTAGGCGCGAGTGACTCCCCCACGCCCGAAGGCCTCACGCAGGTGGTCGAGCGCGTCAAGAACCCTTCGTGGACGCATCCGACCACGAAGGTGACCTATGCACACGGCGACCCGCGCAACATCTTGGGCGGGATCTGGATTGAGCTCGATTCGCAGCCATTTGGACGCACAGGCATTGGCCTGCACGGCTACACCGGCGCGCCGACCAAGGACTGGCTCGAACAGCCCGGCTCGCATGGCTGTGTGCGCTTGCAGAAGACGGATTGCGAACGCGTGTTCCAGCTCGCGCTCGAAGGCACCGCGGTGCGTTTGCGCTAAGACCATGCAGTCGCTCGCTCTCGCCATGGTGGGTGGTGCGCTGGGATCGGGCTTGCGCTGGCTCGTTGCTGTGCAGCTTGCAGAGCGCGGCTGGGATCGCCTGCCGTGGCATACCCTGCTGGTGAATGTGGCGGGCTCACTGGCGCTCGGAGTGATCGCCGCATGGAGCAGCGACGCAGCGCGTATCTCCGAGCCCATGCGCATCTTTGTGACTGTGGGCGTGCTCGGTGGATTCACGACCTACTCCAGCTTCAATGAAGAGACCCTGCGCATGTTGCGCATTGGCTCCACGGGCAAGGGGCTGGCCTACATGGCGCTGACCGTGGGCTTGTGCTTGCTGGCGGGCGCTCTGGGACATTGGCTCGGCAACACAGGCGCCCGCGGCGCGTTACGATGAGACGCTGTGCTGCACGCTTTGGAACGCCTGCGCGCCTTGGGCGCACGACCTGCTCACGAGCACCGCTTTTTGCGGCGCTGGCTCGCAGGGGCTGATCCGCGCATCGCTACAGGCCGACAAGAGGTCATGTGGCCCAAGGCAGTCGAGGCAGCGCTGTCCGACATTCTTGACGAGCTGGAAGCCATCGCGCGCGTCGAGCACACAGCCGTCAGCACAGAGACAGGCACGCGGTTGCTGCTGCGCCTAGCAGATGGCAAGTCGGTCGAGAGCGTGCTGTTGCCGCGGGATGGCGCGTGCATTTCGTCGCAGGTGGGTTGTGCTGTGGGCTGCAGTTTCTGCATGACGGGCCGTTCGGGCCTGATTCGCCAACTCAGCACCGACGAGATCTTGGCACAAGTGGTCGTCGCCCGCCGTGCAGATGCGCGCCTACGGCGCATCGTGTTCATGGGCATGGGCGAGCCGTCGCACAACTTTGACGCCGTGATGGAAGCGATCGATGTGCTCGCCACGCACGGCAACTTCCCCCACAAGAACATGTGCTTCTCCACCGTGGGCGATCTGCACATCTTCGACCGGCTGCTGGCACGCACGATCAAACCAGCGGTCGCCCTGTCACTGCATTCAACCTTCCTGCACAAGCGCAGTGAGCTGGTGCCGCGCGGAGCCAAAGTAGAACCGCGTGAGCTAGTCGAAGCAGCAGAGCGTTATGCGCGCGCGACGACCTATCCCATCTTGGTGCAATGGACCCTGATCCAAGGCGTCAATGATGGTGATGACGAGCTCGAACGCTTGATCGAGATGTTCCGCGGCAAGTACGCGCTCATCAACTTCATCCCGTGGAACACGGTCGATGGGCTGGAGTATCAGCGTCCCGACATCGAGCGCGCACGCCACATGTCCCAGCGGCTGCACCAGGCCGGAATCCTCTGCAAGCTCAGGCGCAGTGCAGCCCAGGATGTCGACGGGGCTTGCGGCCAGCTGCGCGCCCGCGCCGAAGATGGCTCACTGCTGACGCGTAAAGTCAACTAGACACCGCGTCGCGTGCTCCGCGGCGGTCCACCGGCCTTTTTCTTGGTGGCCTTCTTCTTGGATGCTTTCTTGCTCGGCTCTTCGCCGGGCGCTTCTTCCTTGGAACCAGCCGCACGCCAACCCTTGGGCGGTGCCTGCTCGAGCAGCTCATAGAGGAAGCGCGAAGCATGCGACTCGACTCGTGTGCCGAACTTCGAGCGGGTCTTCGTGACGCTGATCGTGAGGTGACGCTGCGCCCGCGTGATGCCCACGTACATCAAGCGCCGCTCTTCTTCGACCGTGTCTTCGGCAACGGAACGACCATGGGGCAAGATGCCTTCCTCCACGCCAATCAAGTACACGCGCGGGAACTCCAAGCCCTTGGCTGCGTGCAGCGTCATCATCATGACGGCATCACGCGTGGACTCCTTGTCCTTGTCGCGACTGTCGTCGTTCTGGAGAGTCAGCGCCTCCAAGAAAGACGCGAGCGTGGGCTTCTTGGCGCGCCGCACATGGTTCTCGGCGTAGTTGAGCACCTCCATGACGCTCGCCCAGCGTTCTTCGCGCGTGGCAGGATCGGGATAGCAACGATCCACTTCGGCACGGTACTCCATCGTGTCCAGCAACTTGCGGATCCACACCACGAGGTTGGCGCCCGGCTCTTCCGAGCCCAAGCGCTCCAGCTTCTCTTGGAACGAGTGCACCGCATACGCCGCTGCGTCGGAAAGCCCTTCGATCTCCTTGGCATGCGCAAAGGCTTGGACCGCAGACAGACCACGCGCAGTAGCCCACTCCACCGCTCGATCGATCGTGGCCTTACCCACACCACGCGGCGGACAGTTGATGACGCGCAAGAACGACATCTCGTCCTGCGAGTTGGCAGCTAGGCGCAAGTAGGAGAGGACATCACGCACCTCCTTGCGATCAAAGAATGACATGCCGCCCACGAGCGTGTAAGGAACCGAACGGGCACGAAACTGCTGCTCAAACGGACGCGGCTGCGTGGCTGTGCGGAACAGCACGGCGAAGTCGGAGTACTTCGCTTGCTTCTTGCCCACCATGTTCGCGATCTCAACAGCGACGTGGTCGGCTTCGGCCTCTTCATCTTCCATACGCAGCAAGGCCAAGGGCTCGCCGGCGCCGAGAGCGGAGCGCAGAGTCTTGCCCAACCGACCGGGGTTGTGCTTGATGACCTTGTTCGCCGCATCCAAGATTTGCGCGGTGGACCGATAGTTCGTCTCCAAGCGCACGACTTTGGCGCCCGGGAAGTCCTTCTCGAACGACAGGATCTTGGTCACATCTGCGCCACGCCAGCCATAGATCGACTGGTCGTCATCACCCACCACGCACAAGTTGCGGTGCGCCGAGGCAATCGCTTTCACGATGTCGTACTGCGGTCCGTTCGTGTCTTGGTACTCGTCGACCATCACGAAGCGAAAGCGTTGTTGCAGTTCCTCGCGCACTTCGGCGCGTTCGTGCAGCAAGCGCACGGACAACGTCAGCAGGTCATCAAAGTCCACCGTGCGGCAGCGGCGCAAGTGCTCTTCGTACTTGGCCCAGGCTTGCGCGATCAGCTCTTCCTTGGGGTCCGCAGCCTTCTCCAACAGCACCTGCTGAGAGATGCCCTTGTTCTTGTAGAGCGAGATCTTCGAGTGCAGATCGCTCGGTGCAATCGAAGCCTCGGGGATGCGCAACTCGCGCAAGGCGCCCTTGAGCGCCGAGAGCTGGTCCGATTGATCACAGATCGAAAAGTTGCGCGCCACGCCAATCGCCGAGCCATAGTGTCGCAACAGCTTGGCGCAGAACGCGTGGAAGGTGCCCACCGTCATCAAGTCGGCACGCTGCTTGCCGACCAACTGCCCCACGCGTTCACGCATCTCACCCGCGGCCTTGTTCGTGAAGGTCATGGCCAGCAAGTTCTCTGGCTGCGCACCTTGAAACAGCAACCAGGCCATGCGCACGGTGATGACACGCGTCTTGCCTGAACCTGCGCCAGCCAGCACGAGCACGGGGCCTTTGATCGTCTCAACGGCCGAACGCTGCTCGGGATTGAGCTTCTGAACGATGTCGTACATGGCGGGGCGCGAAGCCTAGAGAGTCGCCGCGCTCACCGCTAGCGTTGGTTGCGCAAGTCGCGCTCAAGCCGTGCCCGCACCAAGGGATCGAGCGGCATGGGCTCTGTCAGCACCTCGGCAGACGCGGCCGCTTCGGCGTAGAGCGTGGCCGCGCGCGAGCGATTCCCGGCCAGCCAAGCCATCTCTCCCAGTGTGGCAGAGGCTTGCATGCGCGCCAGCGCAGGATCGGGAGCTTGCGCAACCACGGTGCGCACCTCGGTCTCACTTACTTGACCCGCGCCATAGCGCAACAGCACGCTCCAGATCACATCGGCACCGTGCACACGACGCGTACCCAGATCGTCCACAGCGCTGGCGCACAATGCGCGCAGCTCACTTGCATCCTGTGCTTGTTCGATGGCAGTCCACAAGCGCCCCTCGAACTCTCCGCCGGACTGCTGCGCCAGCAACTGGAAGTCGCTGCTGGCATCGGCACGCCGATCCAACGCGGAGTACAGGAAGGCTCGATGCTCCAAGTGCGTGTTGGCGTGCTGTGCCTCCCACAACTCGGTGTAGTCGATGCTTGCATCACCAAAGCGCCCCAAAGCGGTGCGCAGCTGGGCACGCAACCAACGCAAGCCCAAGTCCTTCGGGTCCGCGGCCACACCTTCATCCAGCAAGGCCAACGCCATCTCGGCATCTTGGACCTCAAGCGCCGCCTGCACGCGCGTCATGCGATCGAGTGCCTCGAATTCGCGCGTAGCCCCGTCCAAACGCCACATCAGCAGCGGCCAGCACGCCAACGGCAGCAAGACGCTTGCCACCAAGCCAAGCCAAGCCAAACGCGTCGTCAGCAACACGGTCAGCACGAAGCCCGCGATCAACCCACCGATGTGCGCAGCGTTGTCCACCACCGGCACAGCCAAGCCAAAGGCCACATTGACCAGCACGACAAGTAGAAGTGACATGATTCCGGCACGAAAGGCCGCGGGCGTCATGTGTTTGCGACGCCGCACAAACAAGGCCAGCATCGCACCGAGCAAGCCGAAGATGGCGCCCGAGGCCCCCACAGACAGACCTGCCGGACGCCAGGCCACGCTCGTCATCGAGGCCAGCACTC
>JBILXQ010000210.1:0-5326 GCA_044378375.1 Planctomycetota bacterium | reverse complement strand
TGGCCTTGTGCATGTATGCCTTGCTCGTGTGGCAAGACCGGACGGCGACGCGTGTGCCTGGCATGGCTGCACCACTGGTGTGGTCGCTGGCGTTGGCTGGTGCTGCGGTCACGATCTTGTTGGCGCGTTCCGCCTCGGAAGCGCAACGCTTAGGCGGCATGGCGGCTGCGTGCGGGGCCGTGGCATTGGTCGGCTTGCTGCAGAAACGCACGCGGTTCCCCGCGGGGGCGATTCTCATCTTGACGCTGGTGTATGCCGGTGCCTTGATCCAAGCCTGGGTGTACGACTTGTCACTTGTCGCCGTACTGTTGTTGGTGGCTGCCGTCGCTCTGCCTGGCCTCGTCATGCCGCGTTTGCCTTCTGAACGTCGTCAGGCGCTAGCGGGTGCTTTCCTCGCACTGGCCTGCGCCACAGCTGCGGCTCTGTGGACATGGGCCCACGCGCCCGCCCCCAATCCCTATGGCTAACACCAGCGCCTTGTTTGCTCCCACTGCGCGTGTGCGGCTTTTGAACGAGGCCGACGCGCAGCCCAAGCGGCGCTATGTATTGTATTGGATGACGTCCTTCCGGCGCACGCGCTACAACTTTGCGCTGCAACACGCGCTTGCCCATGCGCACGAGCTTGGCTTGCCCTTGCTCGTATGGGAACCGTTGCGCGCTGGCTATGACCACGCCTCTGTGCGCCACCACACCTTCGTGATCGAGGGCATGCAGGACAATGCGCGCGCCTGCGCAGAGGCCGGTGTCGCGTACTTGCCTTGGGTAGAGCCGCAGCCGGGTGCAGGTGCGGGCCTACTGAAGCATTTGGCTAACGATGCAGCCTTGGTGGTGACCGACGATTGGCCGGGTTTCTTTGTGCCCAAGATGCTGGCCAGTGCAGCCAAACAGATCCACGTTCGCTTGGAAGCGGTGGACTCCACGGGGCTGATGCCGTTGAGCTTGGTGCCCAAGGCCTTTGCACGCGCGATGGACTTCCGTCGCTACCTGCAAAAGGAATTGACGCCTCATCTACGCGAGATGCCGCAGGCGGACCCACTCCAGCACGCTCGGGCTCTTCCACGTCTGGCGTTACCTGCGGTACCGCGCAGTTGGAACTCCACCACCGCGACCCTGCTTGGCGCCGTGGATCGCCGCGCACTCACGCAAGCGCTTGAGGGGCTGCCTGTGGATCGCGCTGTCGGTGCGGTGTCCGTGCGCGGTGGCCCGGTGGAGGCTTCACAACGAGCCGCGGACTTCGTCCTCCAGCGCCTGCCGCGCTACGCCACCGAACGCTCGGAACCTATGTCCGATGCGTCCTCAGGGCTGTCGCCGTGGATTCACTTTGGTCATGTGTCCGTGCATGAACTGCTGCACTTGATCGGCCGTCAAGAAAACTGGACACCCGCCAAGATGTCCCTCAAGGCCAATGGCAGCAAAGACGGCTGGTGGGGCATGGGGGCCTCGGCGGAAGGCTTCATGGACGAACTGGTGACATGGCGCGAGTTGGGTCATGTCTACAACTGGCACCATGGCGAGCGTTACGACTATGAAGCCCTGCCGGAGTGGGCCCGCGCGACACTTGACGGGTGCGCCAAAGACGAACGCGCCCACCTCTATTCCTACGAGCAGCTTGAGCAAGCGCGTACGCACGATCCGCTCTGGAATGCAGCACAGCGTCAGTTGCTGCGTGAAGGCGTTATTCACAACTACTTGCGCATGTTGTGGGGCAAGAAGGTCGTGGAATGGACGACCTCGCCGCGTCAAGCCTTGGAGTACATGCTGCGCTTGAACAATCGCTGGGCAATCGATGGACGCGACCCCAACTCGCTGTCGGGGATCTATTGGTGCTTGGGTCGCTACGACCGTCCTTGGGCCCCCAAGCGTCCTGTGTTCGGCTCCATCCGTTGGATGAGCAGCACCAACACGGCCAAGAAGTTTGACACCAAAGCCTATGTACAGGCCTACGGTGCCACCCAACCGCAAGCGGGCCTCTACGACTAGCGCGCTTCTTCCTCGGCGAACTTCTCGAGCATAGGCAAGAGGAACTCGCGTGCCAAGATCACGAGGGTCGCAGCCAGCGGCAACGCGATCAACAAGCCGAACATCCCCATCGCGGCACCACCCGCCATCAAGGCGAAGATGACCACGACGGTGTGTAAACCCAACTTGTCACCGATGATGCGCGGGATGAGGAAGTAGTTCTCCAGGAACTCCGCGGTCAAGAACACGATGCCTACGCGCACCGCGGCTTCCACCAGGCTGTACTCGAGGAAACCGACCAACATCGAGAGCACAAAGCCCACCAGCACGCCCACAAAGGGAATGAGGGAGATTGCTCCCCCGCCAAAGCCCAGCAGCAGCGCAAAGTCGATCCCCGCCACCCACAAGCCCAACGCAAGGAAGGTTCCCTTGGCGGCAGCCACCAACAAGCGCCCGCGGAAGAAGGTCGACAGCACTTCACCGATCTGCGAACCAATGCGCACCAAGCGCTCGCGATCCGCGCGCGGCAGGTACTTGGCCACAAAGCGGTGGATGCGCTCGAGCTCAAACAGCAGGAAGTAGGTGTAGATAGGCAAGAGTCCGATCAACACCAAGAAGTCAAACAGGCTGCCGAAGAGCTTCTGCACAAACAGCACTGCTCCGCCGGCGGCCTTCAGGCCGAGCGCGCCAGACTGCTGCAGCTTGTCTTCGCGGAACCACGAGTCCCACCAACTGCGCAACCCCGACGCAAGCTGACTCGCGGTCAGCTCGGTCGGCTGGTTGCTTGTGTCCGCTGGCGCACCATCCGGCGCGGTCGCACCACGCAAACCTTCGCGTACATCAGGGAAGAACTTGAGGGCCCAGTCAATCTCACCCGAGTAGTCGCGTAGCGCTTGCTCCACGCGCACTTCAATCTTTTGACCGAAGCCTTCCTCTCGCGAAAACTCGCGGCCGAGTGCGCGTCCTTGGAACCACAGCAACACGCCTGTGAGCGCCACCACCAACGCAAAGGTGGCGAAGATCACATTCACTGCGTTACGACGCTTCCAACCACGACGCTCGAGCCCCAGCACCAGCGGGTGCAAGATGAACGCCGTTAGGTACCCGAGGATGAGCGGGTTGACGACGCTGCGCACTTCGTACAGGAACCAGCCGAGGAATACGACCAACAACACGAGTGCCAGGTTGCGCACCAACGGCGACATGCGATCGATCAAGCGTGACCCTCTTTTGCCCCGCCGGCATCGGGAGGCGACCAGTCCTGTGGCAACGATGGCACGTACTCACCAACGAAGTACGCGTCGAAGTCGAAGCCTTGGCGGAAGTCGTCGATCGTGTCCGACTCTTGTCGATTCAACAGACCTGCATCGACAAGCAGGAACACGATGTGACCCCAGTCCATGGCCTCTTGTACGCCCCACGAACGCCAAACCGGCGCGGCGAGTGGTCCGAAGACCTCGCGGGCATGCGCGCGCAAACCTAGCAGCAGTTCCTGCCCGCTGACATGGCGATCCGTGCCTTCACGATCTCCGCGCCCGGCAAGCTGCACCGCCGTGTCCAGCGATTCATACAAGAACTGGAACGCCTCAGGCGCATAGCGCCCATCGTTCAATGCAAGCTTGCGTACGCTGTCAGTCACGGCTTCTTGTTCCGATCTGCGCTTTCGGGTGCGAGGGCCAAGAGCATGCGCTCAAGGGCCGCATCCGGTGCGAGATTGAGGTCTACATCCTGACGCGCGACGAGCACGCGTTCCAGTCGTTCGCGCGAGCTGATGGATCGCGGCAGGTCGCCAAGGACAGCTGCGTGGGGCACCGCAGCCTCCGGCAAGCCTGCTTCGAGCCGAGCTGCATCTCGCAGCAAAGCCACGCCCAAGTCCAAGGTGGCGCGGGCCTCATTGCGGGCCTTGGCAGCCGCGGTCCGGCCCGGAAAGTCCCCTGCCAAGCCGTCTAAGGCCTGCAACGCTTCCCAAGCCGACATGCGCCCCCGCAAGCAGTCCGCCAGCACTGCGCGACGCTCGAGCCAGTCTTCATCCAAAACGCGCTGGGCTAGGCCAATGGCTCCGTCCGCGATGCGCGCGGCCTCGTGCACCCGCTCGGGTTCCACACCTTGCGCCACCAAGCTGGCGACCACTTGCTCGTGAGCCAACGGCTCCAAGTGCACTTGCACCGTGCGTGACAGGATCGTCGGAAGCAAACGCTCCGTGCGCGAGCACTCCAGGATGAGCAAGGCATCCGCGCCGGGCTCTTCCAGGGTCTTGAGCAACGCATTCTGCGCTTCTTCGTTCAGGCGCTCGCTTTCGCGCACCAACACGATGCGCCAGCCCCCTTCCATGGCGCGCAAGCCCAGGAACTCCTCCAGAGTCTGGCCTTCGGAGCCCTCGCGCGGGGCAATGCGCTTGATCGGAATGGTCTCCAGCTCTTCCTTCAGCGGATCAATGATGTGCACATCCGGGTGCGAGTCTGCCGCGACGCGTTTGCAAGCGCCGCACTGACGACACGGCCGACCGGGACCACGCTCGCACAACAGGCCCGCGGTCAATGTTTCTGCCGCAAGGAACTTACCGATGCCCGCTGGCCCCGCAAACAGCAACGCGTGCGCCAAACGACCCTCGCTGGCCGCCGCCCACAGCCCCGCGATCTGGCGTTCGTGGCCGAGCGGTGTGTCAACGCGCATCGCTGACCGCTTTCCAAACAGCAGCATGTACGACTTCGGGGCTGGAAGTCGCATCCACGAGTCGTGTGCGTGCATGGCGCTGGGCCCACACGCGATAGCCTTCGATGACCTTGGCGTGGAACGCGTCGCCCTTGGCTTCGATGCGATCGCTGGCTGCACCGCGCCGTTGCAGCGCCACTTGTAACGGCACATCCAGTACCACCATCACATCTGGCTCAGGCGTGTTGGCGTGTTGGAGCAGCAACTGCATCACGCGCTCGGGATCCATGCCGCCCGCCACACTCTGGTACGCAAACGTCGATGGATGGAAGCGCTCGCACACGACATCACGCCCAGAGGCGAGTGCTGGTTGCACCAACTCGCGCAACAACTGTGCGCGTGCTGCGGCAAACAACAACAATTCGACTTCGGGCCCAAGTTCGAGGGAACGATCAAACAAGATGGCGCGCAGACGCTCGCCCAGCACGGTGGAGCCAGGCTCACGCACATGCACAGGCGCTACGCCGCGCGCGGCCTGCAGATGCTCGGACAACATCCGCGCTTGTGTGCTCTTGCCACAACCATCTGGGCCATCGAGTACGACGAACAAGGGCCGCATTGCATCACTCCTTGTAGTCCAGTGCTTCCTTGGCCGCTGCTTGATCCGGATCCAATTGCAGCGCCGCCTGAGCGCGCACATGCGCCTCGGCCACTT
>JBILXQ010000209.1:0-5336 GCA_044378375.1 Planctomycetota bacterium | reverse complement strand
TCGCGATGGGGCGCGCGCGCGTCACTGCGGTGCTTCCCCAGCATCCTGCACTCGACGAGCTGCCCGCGCAGTTGCGTGCGCGCGCCTTGCCGGTGCCAGCCAGCGGCGCACTTTCCATCGCAGGCGCGACACTCGCCGCGTTGGGAGCCGTGCTGGTCTGGCTGCTGCGTGCGCGTGCGCGCGCGGCCGCGCTGGTGGCTATCTTGGCGACGCTGGGTGTGGTGCTGGTGCGTCGCGAGCGCGTCGAGCCCACCATCGAGGTGCTCGAAGCCGATGCGCGCAGCGCGGTGTGGCTGGCGCGCCAGGTCAGCGCGCGCGCCTTGCCCTTGCCGCCGTTCGAACAAGCATGGAGCGCCTACACCGTGCCAGCGTCGGTGCCTCTGGCCATCGAGGCCCAAGGCGATCCAGCGCAAGCCCTGCTCACACTCGTGGACGGCTTGGTGGTGGTGGAGTCCCCGTGGGTGGCTCCCGGCGACCTTCTGCGCGCCGAACTCAACGATTTTGAGTCCTTGGAAATCGTCTACACGCGTCAAGACGGGGTCTGGAAGGCCCACGGCCCGTGGTTGCGGGGGACGGCACTGCCGCTGGCGCAGCGGATCGAGGCCCCACCCGGCTGGTTGGCGGCCGGTTTGCCCGTCGAAGGGGAGGTTTGGCTGGGGCGCCGGACCTCGGAACGTGCAGAAAGTTGGCTGCGCTACCTGCGCTAGCGTTTTTTCGATTGCCACACCCCTCGCCCTCCGCTACCTTCTTCGGCCCGGATTTTCGCAACGCACCCGTTTCGGTCTTGATCGCCTGCCCAAGCAGACGGATCCAAAACCAAACCTGCGGCGCAATCCCCTCTAGAAGACTGCCATGCACGCGACCTCTCACGTCCGCTCCGCCACGCTCACCGAGCGTTGGATCGTCCTCGACGCCTCCCAGACCACGATCGGCCGCCTCGCTGCGACCGCCGCGACCGCGCTGATGGGCAAGGACACGCCCAACTACACGCCGAGCGAAATGAACGGCGCCTTTGTGGTGGTCATCAATGCCGAGAAGCTCAAGATCTCCGGCACCAAGGCCTCGTACAAGTACTACGACTACTACACCGGTTACCCGGGTGGTAATAAGGAAGTGCCGTTCGCGCGCAAGCTCGAGCGCAGCCCCGAGGACATCGTGCGCCTCGCCATCAAGCGCATGCTCCCCAAGAGCGTGCTTGGTCGCGACATGCAGCGCCGCCTCAAGATCTACGCTGGTGCCGATCATCCGCACGCAGCCCAAAAGCCGGTCGCGCTGACGAAGATGCGCAAGTAACCCCTGATCCGCACAGCACACACCTGACATGAGCACGACGAATATCACCTGGGGCCTCGGCCGCCGCAAGACCGCCACCGCCCGCGTGCGCCTGATCCCGGGCGCCGGCGGCTTCCTCGTTAACGGCCGCGACATGCGCGAGTTTTTCTGCACGGTCGACGCGCAGAACACCGCGATCGAGCCGCTGAAGGTCACGCTGACCGAGGGTCAGTACGACATCCACGCTCAAGTCGAAGGTGGCGGCCCGAACGGCCAAGCCGCCGCGATCACCTTGGGCATCGCCCGTGCGCTGAAGAAGATCAACCCGGGCTTCGACTCGGTGTTGCGCCAGCACGGCTTGCTCACGCGCGATAGCCGCATGAAGGAACGCAAGAAGTACGGCCGTCGTGGCGCACGCCGCGGCTTCCAGTTCAGCAAGCGCTAATCTCGAGCGCTCGTCTTCCGCCGGGCCTTGGCTCGGCTGGCACTGGGCCCGACCGTCCTGCGTGGATGGCCGGGCTTTCGTGTTTACTAGAGCATCCTCCTATGGCTGGTCACTCACACTCCGCCAACATCGCCGCACGCAAGGGCGCGGTCGACAAGAAGCGTTCGAAGAACTTCAACAAGCTGTCGGTGAACTTGATGTCCGCCGTACGCCAAGGCGGGCCCGATCCGGACGCCAACTTGAAGTTGCGCTACGCCATCGAAAAGGCGCGCGCCGGCAACATGCCGAAGGACAACATCGAGCGCGTCATCAAGAAGGCCGCTGGAACGGCCGAGGGCCAAGGTCTCGAGGAGTTGACCTACGAAGGCTATGCACCCGGCGGCGTGGCGCTGGTCATCACCTGCTTGACGGACAACCGGCATCGCACAGCGCCCGACCTCAAGCACATCTTGGAGAAGCACGGCGGCAGCTTTGGCGCGCCGGGTTCCGTGTCGTTCCAGTTCGCGTTCAAGGCCATCGTAGGCTGCGAGCGTGGCGGCAAGAGCGAAGAATGGTGGTTGGAGCGCGGCCTGGAGGCGGGCGCGGACGATGTGAAGGTGGAAGGCGAGTACGTCACGGTCCTTGGGCCCGCGACAGAGTTTTTGACACTCAAGAAGGCCATCGAAGAGACCGGTGCCCGCATCGTGTCTTCGGAAACCGGCTACACGCCCCTGACGGCCATCCCCGTGACCGACAAGGAGCAAGCGCGTGCGGTCTTGAAGCTCGTCGAGCTCTTGGAGGACAACGACGATGTGCAGAATGTCTATGCCAACTATGACATTCCGGCCGATTGGATCGCGGAATTGTCCTGAGATGACGGCCTTTTTGGTCGATGTCCACGGCTGAGTCGGACGCCGAGTTGCACCAAGTGCCGTCCGACCGGACAATCTAAGGGCCTGCGGCGTCCGCGCCACGAGCCCCCGACCGCGCTGCCTACTCGGCGGCGCACGACCACGACTGCTTAGGACCGAACAGGACCAATCATGGGTGATGGATTGCGCACGATCCGTGTCGTGTCTCACGACGACAGCTTGATCGCGTCCGTGAAGAACGCCGCGCAGGCCTTGGAAGGTTGGGAGTCGGCGACGCATGCGACCGTCGATGAGCTGCTGGCAGCGCCCCCGGTTGCAGGCGATGTGATCTTGCTCGACGCGTGGATGCGCGGGGGCAATGTTTATGAGACCTGCCGCAAGTTGGCTGGTAAGACGCGTTGCCGCACCTATGTGGTCGTCGATCACCAGAACACGATTGCCGAGCCGATCGCGCGCTTTTGCGGCGCGACGGGCACGCTCAAGCGTCCCTTGGCGCCCAGCAAGTTGCGTGCGGCTTTGGATGCGACGGGTGGACCTCGTCCGAATCTGCCCCAAGAGGCGCGTGGTACGGACAAGAGTGCGGCTTTGCCCGAGCGTCTGTTGACGGATCTGGCCGGCAAGCGTGACGAGTCGCTGGTGTCCGCGGCCACGGATCCGGAAACGAGCCTGTTCAACTACGCGTTCCTCAACTTCAAGCTCGATGAAGAGTTCAAGCGCGCCAAGCGCTTTGGCACGCCTTTGTCGGTGGTGATGCTGGGCTTTGAGGGCGCGGCGGACCCGTCGGTGCTCAAGGAGCTGGCCGCGATCTTCTTGGAAACGTCGCGCGACACGGATGTGTTAGGCCGTTTTGACGAGAACACCTTCTTGTTCTTCTTGCCTCACACGGGGCTGGATGGCGCGGGTGTGATGGCGCGGCGCGTGGGAGAGATGGCCGCGCAACGCGGGTTGAGCGATCTGGTGGGCGATGCCTTGCAGATCTCGGTGGGCATCGCGACCTTCCCGTGCGCGGATATCCAGCGCCGCGAAGACTTGTTCGCGCGTGCGCGCAATGCACTCTTGCAGGCGCGTCAAAAGGGCGGGGGCGTTGTAGCACTCAGCTAGCCTTGCGCTTGGCTGTGCTGCCGCACACGAAAGTCCGTGGAGTCGCCTCCTGATCTAGCCCGGCTACAGGCGGGCGACGAAGCCGAATGGAGCCGCGTCGAGCGCATGTACGCGCCCAGGTTGGCTGCGTACCTTGCGCGTCGTGTGCGGGATCGCGAGGCGCGCGAGGACATTGTGCAGGAGTGCTTCCTTGTGGCCGTGCGCAACATTGCGCGCGTCGATCCGGCCCTAGGTTTCGAACCGTACCTGTTCAATATCCTGTCGACGCGCACCATCGATTGGATGCGGCGCCAGCGTCCTGTGCAGTTGTCAGGGCTCGGGATGGAGGAGAGTGCCGCGAGCTTCGACTTCGTCGCTGCTCCGCCCGAGACGCCGAGCAGCATCGTGCGGCGTGACGAGCTGGAAGAGAATGCGCGCCGCTTGTTGGGGGCGGCTGCCCGTGCGTGGTGTCAAGAATCCTTTACGGCGCAAGCCTTCGAGCGCGTGGCCGTGGTTGAAGGCCTGCTCGTGCGCGGTCAGCGCAACAAGGATGTGGCCGCACGTTTGGGACATCGCGATGACACCGTGGTGGCGGGCATCAAGTTCCGCGCCTTGAAGCGCCTGGCCGAGCTGGTCGATGAGTTGGCCCAAGGCAGCAGCGTCAAGGCGGCGGTGTTGGCCCACCTCGCGCACGAAGAGCGTGGTCCGGATGTGGACTTTGCGGCGGCGTGGAGTGCAGCGCGTGCCGCCTGTCCGCCGCGTGCGTGGATGCTCGGGCTGGTGCAGCAGGCCTCCACACCGGAGCAGGTGCATGTGCGTTTACATGTCCCTGACTGTGCGGGCTGTTCCGTGGAACTTGATGCTTTGCGCCGTGATCCGGCCAGTTTGGACATGCAACGTATCCTGCCCACGATCGAGCGTTCCCGCCGCGACAGCTTCGGCGACACCTAGCGACTCTGTTTGCGGTAGGCTCGTGGCATGGTCTGCACCGCACTTCTGTCCGTGCTCCTCGCGGGCACAGCTGTCAACGTCCCTGCCTCGGGTCTGGAACCTACCTCGGCCCCCATGTTGCGCGCGATGGAGTACGCGCGCGCGCCCGCCATTCTGAGCGATGTCGAGTTCATTGCTTCGGATGAGATGCAGGGCCGTGACACACCGAGTGAAGGTTTGCGCATCACAGCGCGCTACCTCAAGGCGCGCATGCAGCGCCTCGGTTGGCAGCCGGGTGCCAGGGACGGCTGGTTCCAGACCTATGAGCTGGCGAACAAGCGCTTGGATGCGGCTGGCACGCAAGCGGTCCTGTCGCATGTACTTGACAGCGGTACGCGCACGCAAACCTTGGCGTTCGGTGCGGATCTGTATCTCTCCAGCCCCTTTGTGCCGACAGCTGGCAGTGCCGAAGGCGATGCTGTCTGGCTAGGTGTGGGCTCGTCGGCTGCGTTTGACGCAGGCGATTGGAAGGATCGCGTCGGTTTCGTGTCCGAGCCTGCTGACCAAGGCGAGCGCCAAAAGGTGTTCAGTCGCGCACGCAGCGAAGGCCTGAAGGCCGTGGTCTTGGTGGCTGCTGCCGGGGACGATGTGGGAGAGCGTTTGGCTGCGCGAACCAAGCGTTTGGTAGCCGGGTCGCCTCGCTATGTGCCGCCGAGTGACAGCGGTGAGGAGTCGCGCGGTCAGCGCCCGAACCGGGT
>JBILXQ010000208.1:0-5387 GCA_044378375.1 Planctomycetota bacterium | reverse complement strand
CAAGGGCTTCCGCGGTTCGAGCGCGGTGCGCGAGGCACTCGTGCGCGTCACGACGCTGGACGAATTGCACGCTGCACTGTCCCAACTCGACATGGACGAAGAGTTCCCGCGCAATGCGCTGCGCGCTATTCGTGGCAAAGCGGGCGCTCAAAAGCAGGTCGCGCTGCCGCACGGCTGGCTGGATGCTCGTGACGATGACACACCGCCCTGCTCCGTCGAGGGCGAAGCGGAGAGCGACTTCGAAGACACGATCAGCGGCGGCTAGTCAGCTCGTCGCGAGCCACCACACACCGACCACCAAGCTCGCCACCGAAGCCACGCGCTCCAAGTGCAGGTCGCCCAACCAACGGCGCGACAGCGAGAGTCCGCTCGCAAACAAGGCGACGAGGGCGAGCGAGCCCACGGCATAGCCGCCTAGATACGCAGCCGGCTCGGCCACACCAGGCAAAGCGAGGGCAGGCAACACGGCAAACAAGTGCGACAAGCCCGCAGCACCATGCAGAAAGCCGAGCGCCAAAGCACCGCGCGGCGCCTCGTGGGTGTGCATACGACGGCGCAGCAAACCAGACAGGCCTAGCGCTCCCACCACGCACAGAATCACGCCCACAATGCGCTCGCTCCACAGCGAGAGCACTTCTTCCAAGCCGGGGATCTCACTGCGCAGCACCAAGGCTAGGGCAGCAGCCGCACCGGCACCGCAGGCGTGACCCAAGCCCCACAGGACGCCCACACGCCACGGTCGCTCCTTGGCGCGCGCGGCGAAGGGGGCCACGCCCGCCAGATGGTCTGGGCCACTGCCTGCGTGCACGACGCCGGCCCACAATCCAAGGATGGCAGTCAGGAGCATTGATGCGCGCATTGTGCATGGGATGATGCATGGGTGCAACACGACATTGTGGTCGTAGGCGCCGGCGCGGCTGGCTTGTGGTGTGCGGCTCGCTTGGGTGAGCTCGGCGCACGAGTATTGTTGCTTGAGAAGACACCGCGTGCAGGCACCAAAGTTCTGGCTTCGGGCGGCACGCACTGCAACCTGACGACCACGCTCGGCGAGCGCGAAGCCGCGCGCTTGTTCGGGCTGCGCGGGGAGCGCTTCCTGCGGCACGCTTTCCGCGTCCTGCCGCCGCGTGCGGTCCGCGAACGCTTTCACGAGTTGGGTGTGCCCACGGTGGAAGCGCCGCTGGAGAAGATCTTCCCGGCCTCAGGGCGCGCTCGCGATGTGCGCGATGCACTGCTGAAGTGGGCGCTCGCACAGCAGGTCGAGTTGCACTACGAGTACAGTGTGCGCTCCATCCAACCCCACGAATCGGGCTGGATGCTCGAAGTAGAGCAGCACAGTACGGGCGAGATCCGCAAAGTCCAGGCGCCGCAACTGGTGCTGGCCTTGGGCGGCAAGAGCTACGCCAGCACGGGCACCACTGGTGACGCGTATGCGTGGCTGCAGGCTCTGGGCTTGCAGATCATCACGCCTGTGCCAGCCTTGGTGCCTCTGACCTCACAGACTCCATGGGTGGTGGATCTGGCGGGCATCGCGCTGGAACATGCTCACGCTCGCTTGGTCGACCGTCAAGGGCGCTTGACAGCCGAACGCGCCCGTCCAGTCCTCTTTACACACCAAGGACTCTCCGGTCCGGGCGCCATGGACCTTTCGGAGCCGTTTGCGCGCGCCGAGTCCGAGCGGCGTGCCTGTGAGGTAGAGTTGTGTGTCGATCTCGTCCCGCACCTCAGTCAAGAGGCCCTGCGCGAACGCATCTTGGAGGCTGCAGCACGCACCGGCGCACCGCAGTTGGCGCGCGCACTCGAACTGGATCTACCGCGGCGTGTTATGGATGCAGCTTTGACGCAAGCGGGGCTCGCCACCGATGTGCGCGCGAATGCCGTGCCCAAACCGCAACGCCATGCGCTGTCCGTGGCGCTCAAAGGTCTGCGTGTGCCCATTGATGGCACGCGCGGCTTTGACTGGGCCGAGGTCACCGCGGGTGGACTGGCCTTGGACGAGGTAGAGCCGGGGAGTTGCTCCGTACGACGCTACCCAAGCCTGTACGTGATTGGCGAACTGCTAGACCTGCAAGGCCCGATCGGAGGCCTCAACTTCCAAGCGGCCTTTGCCACCGCCGAGGTCGCTGCCCGCGCCTGTCAAACTCACTTGCCTGCGCGTTCGTAGGCTCCGTACTCCTTCAAGACCCACAACGCCACAGCGCGCACTTCCGCGGCGTCTTTCTTGAGCGCCTCCATGCGCACGGTGCCTCGCTCCCACAACTTGGGATCCTCACGCACGCGTTGCGTCAAGGACTCCAGCCAACCATCCAATGCCTCTGGCTTGGGCAGAGCCGCTGCCAGCAAGGCTGGATCCGAAGCGTGTTCTTCCCACAGCACGTGCATGTTGACCGCAAGGTGGGCATAGCCTTCAGGTAGCGGCTCGCTGGCATCCAAGTAGGCTTGCGCACACACCGTGCGCAGCACGCGGTGACGATTCGCCGCACGAAACCAATCACCGACGAGCGTGTACAGGCGCTCGTGTTGCGAAGCAGGCACAGGCGCGGTCCATGTAGTCCAATCATCACGCACGAGATGCACAATTCCGAGCACGTCCACATCGGGCATCTCAATGTCGGCGCCGCTCTTCCATGCGTCGTGCAGAGTGATGCCTTCCCACGCAAGGCCCGTGCGATCCGTGTAGACATGGGCGAACGCAGCCAGAGTGGTGCGTTGGGAACCATCGTCAAGCACACCTGACACAAGGCTCTCGACCCAGTCTTCGCGCGGCGCACGGCCTTTGAGTGCGTTGGTGTAGACACGCAATGCAGCCTTGGCGTCGGTGGAGGCGGATGAAGGCACCGGTGCGCCCGTGGCCCAATGGTAGGTCCAGGCCGGCTCCCACGTGCGTCCAGTTTGCTTGACAAGCTTGGCACGCAGACGCACATTGCGCGCATCGCTGGCAGGCACCAAGCGACGGGCAATGGGTTGTGCGGGGGCGTGCACCTTGGGATCAAACCACTGCGGCTCGGGCGATGGCTTGCAGGTCTTCTCGTCGACCGCGGACGAGGCAATGACCCGCTGCGCCAAGTTGACCCTGAACGTCTTCAGTCCCGCGATGGTGCTGGACATCCAGTCGAGCACTTCCTGTTGCTCGGCCCGCGGCAGGGCAGAAAAGGCCTGTAGGGCGCGCTCGTCCTCAGCTTGCAAAGACGTTGCCTGCAACGGCGCGGGAGGCAACCAACTTGAGAGCGTGACCAGCAGTGCGCACCACATGGTGGCAGCCTAGCCAAAAAGGAGCCCGTGCGGCGAGGGGGCCTCCCTCGCCGCACGGGCGGGCTCGTCCAGTTTCCTGGCGCCGACCGAACCTTCCCCGCGCGGGGGCCCCGGACGTGGCTTCCTACAGGCTTTTTCGTGGGCAGGCACCGCATTCCCGCTCCACACCTGGGCCTCGCAGGCCTCGGACGCCACCGGTTCCCCCGGAAGGTCGTGTCATGTCGAACCGCAGAAACATACCCCCGCCAAAGGGCGGACGTCGGAAATCAGCAGATCCTGCTGCGATTAGCCGTGGTTGCCGCCACGGCGGCGGCGGCGACGGCGCGACTTCTTGCGCTCGGTCGTCACTTCCTCAAGCGGGGCCGCCAAGGCCTGAGCGCGGCGTTCGCGCCAACCCTCGTAGATATCCCAGCCCTGCCCGCGGGCCGCAATCCGCAACTTGAAGAGCAGCAATGCCTCTTCAAACTCCTCGGACGCAGCAAACACCAGCGGCCGGAAGCGCTTCGAGGCCGTTTGGTGGAAGCGGCGCTGCATCGTCAGCACGCGCCGGGCGCGGGCCACATCTCGGCGGGGGAGCCGCGTCTGCATCGCAATCGGCTCGAGCACTTCAGCCGTAACGAGGTTCAGGTCCGGCGGAGCCCCGGGGCCCAAGCGCGTATCCGGATCGCACTCGCGCTCGACGATGCGCAGATACAACAAGGCGATCAGCACCGCCGTCGTGGGCTGCGTGCCTTGATGCACCTCGGCATCCAAGGCCTCCAACAAGCGCCAGAATGTCTCACCGCGCGCCACGGACACGGCATCGTCCTTGTCGCCCAAGAACTCGTCGATGGCAGGCAAAATGGTCGCCAGCGCGCCACAGGCACGCAACATACGGAACGCGCCCAAGGCGGTGCCTGACCGCAACAAGCGCAAGACCTCTTCCAGCACGCGCGGGGGCGCCGACTTGGACAGGCGCCCAGCGTGGCGACACATCGCTTCCCAAGTGGAATCCTCGATGCGCAGTCCCAAGCGTGTGGCGAACTTGACGGCCCGCAAGATACGCACCGGATCTTCTGCGAGGCGCACATCCGGCTGACCGATGGTGCGCAGCACACCGCGCTCCAAATCACTCAGACCACCGACCCAGTCGATGATCTCGTGCCGGTCCGCATCGTAGAACAGGGCGTTGACCGTGAAGTCACGCCGCAGCGCGTCCTCTTGCGCGCTGCCGAATTCATTATCTTCTTTGATCAACAAGGCATCGAGGTCGCCCTCAGCCGGCACTTCGTGGCTCAACTCCACGGGATCCGGGCTGGTTTCCGCCGCTGTGCGCGATTCCAACTCGGCCAGTTCCGGCTCCACATCCTCGCCTTCCTTGAGCATCGGCTCGCGACGGAAGGTGGCCGTCTCGATCACATGCTCGCCGTAGTGGATGTGCACCAGCTTGAAGCGCCGTCCGATGATGCGGCCGTTGCGGAACAAGCGCTTGATCTGGCGCGGATGCGCGCTCGTGGCGACATCAAAGTCTTTCGGCCGGCGGCCCACCAAGAGATCGCGCACGCAGCCGCCCACGAGGTAGGCATCAAAGCCGGACCGCGCGAGGCGCGACACGACGCGCAGGGCATCGGGATCGAGCGCCGACTTGTCGATTGAGTCGGCGGAGACAATCCGCGGGGAGGCAGGCTGGGGGTGCTGGTCGGAACGCATGCAGGGTCGGGCTTCGAGCCCAACAATCTACAGGGTGCCAACGTCTTGCGATACAGCCACCTTGCCTCTGCACCCTTGTCCCCACACCCTTGGGCCAGTATCCTCTCTGCGCTGCATCAGCGGCACGGGAAGGCCAGTAGCTCCTAACGGTTAGAGCGACTGATTCCAAATCAGTAGGTTCAAGGTTCGAATCCTTGCTGGCCTGCCACCCCGTCCCGCCTCTGCCACGCACCGCCACCATGCAAGATGAAGGCCTACCGGCGGATCCCGAGGCACCTCTGCCCGAGCGCAGTGAGTTGCTGGCTGCCTTGCAGGCGGCCTTCGCGGCCGAGGCGGTCACCCCCGAACTGCTCGAGCGCTTTGCCGACCACGCGCACTTCTTGCTGGACCGCAACCGTCAAATCAATTTGACGGCGATTTGCACGCCCAAGGAGGTGGCCGCCAAGCAC
>JBILXQ010000207.1:0-5392 GCA_044378375.1 Planctomycetota bacterium | reverse complement strand
CCACCCACCCACCTCATACTCCCCACCACAACCCCATCCACCCGCACCCACTCAACCACCAATCCCCCGCCCTCCACCACACGCTGGATGGCAATGACCTGCGCACGTGCGCGCGTTGTGGGCTCGTAGAGTTCGAAGGTCCCTTTCGGGCCAGAGCCGGCTCGCACGGACTCGATGGCTTCCAGGGGAAAGAGGGTGCCGGTGCGGTCCCAAGCACCGCGCTGGGTGTCGCCGGGATCCCAGGCGCGCCAAGTCAAGCGGCCGTCGAGGGTGCGTTCGGCGTGCAGACTGGAGCCTTTGGGGGTCAGCTCGCGCCAGGACATGCGCCAGCCGAGGGAGTCGCGGGTCTCGACGTGGCGTACTTCGGTGATGCCGCCGGTCGGACGGGGCCACTCGTAGACGCGCTCGAGCGCGAGGACCCCGTTGGTTTCGCGGCGGTGTTCGGTGCAGAGGCCTACGGGTGTGCGGCCGTCAAGCAGGACGAAGGTGTGGGTCGTGGATGTACTGCCTGCGTGTGCGGGCACCAGGGCGAGCACGAAGGGCGCGACCAGCCTGCAGAATCCGGACATCCTGAGCATTTCAAGTGTATCGGTCGCAGAGGCGCATCTTCCTGAAGGCCAGCAGGGCTAGACCCAGTAGCAGGCCGAGCCAGCCCATGGGCACCCAGAACGGAACTCCTAGGGAGTCGGCCTCCACCCACAGCAGATGACGCATGTGGCGAGCTCGCTCGGGCGGGAGTAGCGAGCCAAAGCTGTGGATCTTGCCATCAGCATCCGTTGCGCCAGGACTGAACTGCGCCACGGCCAGTTGGGGCACGGTCACGAGCGGTGCGATACGCCAATCCACCATCGCTGCCTGAAACAGCTGTTCATCGGTCGAGCCGTGCTGGTGTGCTTGGCCGCGTTGGTGCTCCAGCGCGAGAGCGTGCCAGGTCGCACTGTCCACGACCATCCACGGCACATACGCCACCACACTCACACACAACCAAACCTGCAACACGCGTCGCGCCAGAGGCTGCACAGCATCGAAGAGCAAGGCCAACGCGGGCCACACGAGCACCACTGCGGCCAGCACATAACGCGGCCCAGGTGCATGAGCACCATGCCACGCCACCATGCTGCACACAGGTAGACCCACCGCGAGCGCGGCTGCAAGCACCAACACCAGCTCGGTGCGCCGCTGCGCGCGAACCAGCCACCATCCGGCTAGAGCCAGCAACACAGCGCTCGAGTACCACACAAGTCCGCGTCCGCTGGAGAACCACAACTTCCAAGCACCCTCCCAAGGTGCAAGTGCGAAGAAACCGCCGGCGAATACGGCGCCATAGCCGAAGTCCAGTGCTCGACCGCTGCGCGCGACATTGGCCGAGAGCACCACAGCCATCGCAACCAAGGCACACACACCCAGCTGACGCGCCGCAAGTAGGCGCTGTGGCGCAGACCACACGACCACCACACCGATGATGGCCGCTGCGGGAGCCAACTGCACTCGCGTGCTGACCGCGATTGCGAGACAAACACCCAGCCCCCACCAACTGGGTGCAGCACCCAGCGCTTGGCGCGCGCGTTGCGCATAGAAGCGCTCCATAGCCCAAGCCAGCGCTGCTGCAGCAGGAATGTCGGACAGCATGCCCCGCGACAGGGGCGCTACGAACGTGCCCAAAACCAAGCCCACAGCCGCACAGCACGCTGCACGCCGCGAGGCCCGCAAGTGGCGCGCACTCAAGTAGAGCGCGGCAGCAAGAGCTGCGCTGTACAGCGGATTGGACAAGCTCGTTGCAGCATGCTCCCACCATTCACTGCGCGCCACACCGTCAAGCACACGCTCGGCATGCGGGCCGGCCAACCAAGGAGTCGCAGCAGCAATCGCCGCGCCCAGCACATACAACGGCACGAGCAGCAGCGCCTGTCCCGGCGCATACCAACCGCGCCAGCCACCATCGGGGCCCTGCAAGAGTGGAAAGGCTCCCGGCGCAGCTTGTCCAGCAAACTTGACAAGCTCCTGCGCCTCAGGTGTGCCCTGCACTGCGGTGCTGGTCGCGCGCACCATGGCACTCGCCGTCTGGTGGGCAATCTCTGCGTCGACCACATCAGGAGTGCCCTGCGCAAACAGGGAGAACCACGCCGCCAGCACGAAGAACAGACCTGCCGCGCACCATCGATCACTCGCCTGGGTCGCAGCAGCGCTCATGACACCTGCAACCTCATGGCTGGCTCACGGGCTTGAGGTGCGGCGGGAACGGCCGGCGTGCTTCGCGCCAGCGTTTGATAACCCCTTGCAAGCGAGCCACAACCTCGGGATGCGCGTCCGCGTAGTTCTGCGCAGCGCTGGGATCGCGGGTCAGGTCCTGCAACCACAACTCGGGCGTCATCGCGGCACTGTCCGGCAAGCCCCGCACGCGCCGGCGCAGCGGATTCCAGATCAAGCGCCATTGCTCATCGCGCACGGTGAAGACGCGATCGTAGGCACACACCACAGCAGCACGCGGCGGCAATTCCGTGTCGTGCTCTGCCAACAACGAGCGCTGCACAGCCCCGGGTGGACGTTCCCAGTCGAACCAATCACACACAGTGCCCACCACATCCACAAGGTCCACGAGGTCCGCACGCACGCGCGCTCCCGGCACCGTCGCTGGATGGTGCACCAGCAACGGCACACGCAAGCGCGACTCATGCAGTGCCGGGACGGTACCGCTGTAGCCTTGTTCCCCGAGCAAGACCGGCCCCAAACCACAGAGAATCAGCCCCGTGCGCGGCCACACTTCCGCTGTTTCTGCACCGCGCTGGAATGGGTCGTAGCAAGTCTCAAGGAAACGAGCGAGGCGCGCGCATACGAGCCACGCCGCTCGATCGTAGGCGAGCCGCGGATCATGGTCCGCAACAGCGTCAGCTGCTGGCCGCTCTGCAAAAGTAGACGGCGGTCGCAGAGGCTCCACACCTTCAACTTCCGAAGCGCGATCCTCCACGTCACCTTGCGCAGGTCCAGCTAGATGCACCCACACTAAGCTGCGCTGCTCTGCCCCTGCGTCACGCGCCAACACCCAATCCCGCGCAGCCACCAACGTGGCATGATCATCCATGTGGCTGCTGAAAGTCGCGAAGCCTTGCTCCAATGCTGGGGCCAGCGGACGCGCACCGGTGGTGACAAAGGCTGCAGTGCAGAAGCCCTCGGCACGCGCAAGCTCCGCAAGTGTGACCTGCTGACCGGGCAGGAGCTCTGTGTCCTGTTCTAAGCCCACTTCCAAAGGCGGCTTGCCGCACCACAACGCGCCCAGCGCGGGCAACACCGCAGGCGAGGAAGCATAGGCCGAAGCCCACGAAGTACCGCCATACGCCAAGTCATCCAAGGTCCATGCGCGCAGCTCTGCGCGTTGCTCGGCACCTGCCGCCGGCCCGCTGACCGAGCGTCCAGTTCCCTTGACAGTACCTGCCAGCCAGCTGGCTGTATCGGCGCGCAAGCCCTCGACCGTCACGATCAACGCGTGCAGCGGTCTCTCCGGCGCACGCTGCGAGTCCGCATGCGAACCACAAGACGACAAGACCAGAGCCAACGTGCCACCTGTCCAGTACATGTGACAGCGCCTGTTCATGCACTCGATCCTGCATCGAGGGGCGCAGCACACTGGGCAACAACCCACTGCGCATAGCGCGCCTCCACCTCCACGGGGTCGAGCACGATCACTTCAGGCAACTCGTAGGGATGCAAAGCGCTCAAGCACTCCTGCAAGCGCCCCAACGAAGCCTGGGAGCACTTCAACACGACTTGGCACTCCGCTGCTTCCTCGAGCACGCCTTGCCAGCGATAGATGCTCGTCGCGCCCGGCAGGATCGTCCCGCAGGCGCACACCCCGGCCTCCACGAGGCCGCGGACGATGCGTCGCGCCACCTCGAGATCAGGGGCCGTGGTCAGCACGAGGCGCACCTCGTCACTCATGCTGAAAGCCTAGCAGGCGCCACGCCCAGACCCCACGGTTCGCCTTAGATCTCAGCGCATCTCGCCGCTAGAGTGGTGGCCGCGCATCCCCCGCGCACCAACCCAATGGGCCTGTTCACTCGCGCCGTTCTCGCTGTCCTGCCTCACGTCCCCAAGCCGATCATGCGGCGCATCGCTGCGCGCTACATCGCCGGCGAAACGCTGGACGAGGCACTGCAACGCATCACCCAACTTCAAGCTAGCGGCTACACCACGGTGCTGGATGTGTTGGGCGAGGGCATCGCCGATGAGTCGCAAGCGCGTGCAGTCGCCAAGGCCTACTGCGAGGCCGCCACGGAACTCGCGCGCCGCAAGCTGGACGCCTATGTCTCGGTGAAGCCCACCCATGTGGGGCTCTCGATCGACGAGAACCTCGCCTACGAGTTGTATGCGCAGATTGCAGCGCACTGCGCGCCCCTCGGCCAGTTCCTGCGCGTCGAGATGGAAGACGCGCCTACCAAGGACGGCACACTGCGCGTCTTCGAGCGCTTGCGCCAAACGCACACGAACGTGGGCATCGTGCTTCAATCGCGCTTGTTCTGCACCAAGACCGACATCCAACGCTTGGCACCTGGACCTCTGGATGTGCGCCTAGTGAAGGGCATCTATCTCGAGCCAGCGAGCATCGCGCACACCGAAGCGGAGCCCATCCGCGTGGCGTACATCGAGTGCTTGGAGCTCTTGTGCCAACGCGGGGCCACGCTCTCGTTGGCCACGCATGATGATGGTTTGGCTGCGCGCGCACTCGCCGTGCTTGCGAAACACGCCTACCGGCGCGAACAGTACGAGTTCCAGACGCTGATGGGTGTGCGCGAGGAACTGTGGTCCAAGTGGAAAGACGCCGGCCATCGTGTACGCGTCTATGTCCCCTTCGGCCCCGAGTGGCGCCCCTACTCGCTACGGCGCATGCGCAAGAACCCGCAGATCGTCGGGCATGTCATGCGCCAGATGTTCCGCCTCTAGCGCCCTAGTTCCAAACGACGCGCCAAGACTTCGGGCAAGCCCACCGTGCGGATCTTCTGCTGCACGGCACGCACGTCGTAGGCAACGCGCCTCCAGGTCACGCGCTCGTCTTCCAAGATCGCGTAACAAGCACGCGGATCGCCGTCACGCGGTTGCCCCACACTACCTGAGTTCAGCAAAGCCTTGCGCCCGCGCGGCAGCTCGAGCGTGTAGCTGGCCGCACCGGCGGGCAGCTCGTGGAAGTGGAACTGATCATCAATCAGTCCCGGATAGTGTGTGTGACCACCGATGCACAGGTCGGGAATGCCTGCAAAGACCGAGGCCACCTTCTCCGGATTCAAATAGCCATCCGTGTGCAGCACATACTCGCGCACAGGATCGCGCGGGCTGCCGTGCAGCAACAACCAACGACCTTCGTTGTACATGCGGCGGCCGGGTTGCGCCCACAGATCCTGCA
>JBILXQ010000206.1:0-5400 GCA_044378375.1 Planctomycetota bacterium | reverse complement strand
GCGCATCGACCTCGCACTTGAACACCTCGCCCAAGCCTTCGAGCAGACCTTGCACGAACGGCGCCAGCCCGGGGCGCGAGCTGTAGTAGTGCAGCTCGAGCTCATTCTCGCCCTTATCGACGACAGTGAAGCTCGGCGCGTCCATGCCCGTGAAGGTCATGCCCAAGCGCGCGTGCAAGTTGTCGAGGTTCCCTAGGAAGCTCTTCATGTCCCGGCCGGAGATGAGGAAGAGCTCGCGATAGCCCTCCTTCATGGCGAAGCCGATCCAGAATTTGCCGAAGGTGCGCAGGATGGCCTCCGCGTCCGCGCCCAGTTCCGCGCAAGCGGCCCCGACGAGGTCGTAGGTCATCTTGTCGGGATACATCGTGAGGCGTAGGAACGCCTCTTCCTCCACGCCGGCGCGCGTCTTGATGCGCTGCCATGTCTCCTCGCCAAAGTTCTTGGTGACGAGGTCCTGCACTGCGAGGTTTACGAGTCCGTACATGCGATCTGGTCCTGCGGCTGTTCGGGGTGGAGTAGGTCGGAAGACTTTTCCGTCTATCGACCCGTACCCGCCAGAGCTTGAGACCAGATCGCGCGTTTACACCTTGACCTCGCTGGCGGCCCCAACAAGGGCACTGTGGCGCTGCAACAAGGGGTCGATTTCCTCGCGGATGTACTCGACGACCTGCTGGGGCGCGCGCCCGACGTACAAGCTGGGATCCAGCAAAGCGTCCAGGCGTTTGGCGAGCGGCGCCAACACAGGATCTTGGGCCAGCAACTCGCGGAAGGGCGAGGCTTGGCCGTCCTTGATGGCGCGCGCGGCGGTATGGCTAGCGGTGCGAATCGACTCGTGGACATCTTGGCGGTCCGCGCCCAACTTGACCGCCTCCATCATCAAGTGCTCGCTGGCCAAGAACGGCAATTCTTCCATCAACCCTCGACGCACCACATGCGGGTTGACAATCAAACCTGACGCCACATTCAAGTACAGGTTGAGCACCGCGTCGGTGGCGAGGAACGACTCCGAGATCGCCAGACGGCGATTGGCCGAGTCATCGAGCGTGCGCTCCAACCACTGATTGGCCGCCGTGTGCGCCGCGTTGTCCAACAAGGAGATCACAAAGCGCGACAAGGCGCAGATGCGCTCGCTGCGCATGGGATTGCGCTTCCACGGCATGGCCGACGAGCCAATCTGCTTGGACTCGAACGGTTCCTCGAGCTCCTTGCGATTGGCCAGCAAACGCAGATCGGTAGCGAATTTGTGCGCGCTTTGCGCGATCGACGACAGGGTCTGCAGCACACGGAAGTCGGCCTGACGCGGGTAGGTCTGACCTGTGACGCCGTAGCTTTTCTCAAAGCCCATGCGCTTGGTGACGCGGCGGTCGAGCTCGCGCACCTTGTCGTGGTCGCCGGCGAACAACTCGAGAAAGCTCGCTTGCGTGCCGGTGGTGCCCTTCACGCCGCGGAAGCGTAGCGAAGCCTCGGCGTGATCGAGATCCTCCAAGTCATGAGCGAGGTCCTGCAGCCACAAGCAGGCGCGCTTGCCCACAGTGGTGGCTTGCGCAGGCTGGTAGTGCGTCCAACCCAGAGTCGGCAGGTCCTTCCATTGCAACGCGAACGCACGCAAGACCGCCATGGTCGACACCAGTTGCGCGCGAATCAGGCGCAAGCCATCGCGCATGGCGATCAACTCGCTGTTGTCCGTGACATAACACGAGGTCGCGCCCAAGTGGATGATCGGCCGCGCGCTCGGGCATTGTTCGCCCCAGGCGTGAATTTGCGCCATCACATCGTGACGCAGCTCTTTCTCGTGCTTGGCCGCGACCTCGAGATTGAGGTCCGTGGCGTGCCGCCGCAGCTCGTCCAGTTGCTCTGCACTGATGGCGAGCCCAAGCTCACGCTCACACTCGGCGAGTGCGATCCACAAGGCACGCCATGTCGTGAACTTCTTTTGGTCAGAGAAGTTCGTGCGCATGGCCTGCGAGCAATAGCGTTCGGCCAGCGGAGAGCGGTAGTTCGTAGGGTCGGTCTGCATAGGTCAGAGGCTCACAGCCACCACAGGTCGGGCCACAAGCGGGGCAACAGGGTAGCGAGTGCCGCGCCCAGTACGCTCGCCAGTAGGCTCAGGAGCATGCGCCAAGGTGCACCGCGCGCGCAGCGCAGCACACCATCCACCGACCAAACGGTGCCCAAGGCACCCAGCACATCGGTGAAGAGGTCGGGCAGGGAAGCATCGCGGCCAGGGACATGGTGCTGGTGCCATTCGTCGACCAAGCCAGCCAGCGCGCACAGTCCGACCACTAGCACGGCGCCCTTCCAGCTCACGCGCCACGCGTTGTACACACGCGGCAGGGCTAGCAAACAGGCCAGAGCCAACACACCGTAGACCGGTGCGTGGAGCCAGTTGGCGATCACCTCGCCTGAAAGTCCGCTACCCGGAGCAGGAACTGGGCCCGACGACAACTGCCAAAGTAGCGCATACCACGCACACGCAAACAGTGCGGCGATCACGGGCGGCACGCGCGCCAGCCACGCGGCAAGCGCGCGGAGCGCATTCACGCCGGGGCCCCCCAGCGTTTGCTGGCAATGAACTGCAGACCACGGCCATCGCGACTGCGCTCGACTTCAAAGCGATCCAACATCTGGGCTAGCAAGTACAAACCGCGGCCGCGAAAGCCCTCAACATCCGGCTCTTCGCCACTGGCGATGTGCTCGCGCACCACATCGGGGTCACCGCCACCCATATCCGCCACGCTCAGGATCCACTCCTCGCTCGTCACGCGCAGGCGCACGTGCATCTGAGCCCCGAAGGTGCTGTCGGCTTCTTCGCGCACCCCGAGACCACCTCCGTGATCGACGGCGTTGGACACCAATTCGCTAGCGACGAATTCCAACAGCGTCAGTTCGTCTTCGGGCAAAGCCGCATCTAGGGCGTGCTGCCGCAGAGCCGCGCGCGCCTTGGCCTCAACGCTGTGCGCCGCAGGCAGAGTGAGTCGAAGCTCGTCCGGGGTCGCCATCGTCAAACCAACGGCTCCAGATCCAACGACAGGTCCAAGGCTGGTGCCGAGTGCGTCAGCGCGCCGATCGAAATGCGATCGACGCCGCAGGTCGCTACAGCCCGCAAGTTGCTTTCATCGATTCCACCGGAGGCTTCAAACTCGACCACATGCCCTCCCATCGCTAGGGCTTGGGCGCGCAGCAGCGGACACAAGCGCCGCATCTCTGCGGGCGACATGTTGTCCAACAACACGACATCCGCGCCACCCTCGACAGCAGCGCGGGCCTCGCGCTCGTCGCGAGCCTCACAGGTGATGCGCGTGCCGACACCCACCGCAGCGCGTACTTCGCGCAGCACCTGCGGGATCGGCCGTCCCGCCAGCTCGATGTGGTTCTCTTTGACCATCACCTCGTCAAAGAGGCCATAGCGATGGTTCTCTCCGCCTCCGCAGCGCACAGCGTACTTCTCCAAGGTGCGCAACCCCGGAGTCGTCTTGCGCGTATCCAAGATGCGCACCGGTTGCATGCCGGCCTCGTGCGCAATCAGCACCCAACGCGCCGTCAGGGTCGCCACACCCGACAAACGCTGCACAAAGTTCAAGGCCGTGCGCTCGGCCGTCAGCAGTGCACGCGCGGAGCCTTCGATGGTGGCCACGCGAGCACCTTTGTGCAACGCATCGCCATCCGCCATTAAAGCCTCCACGCGACAGGTCGGATCGCACAGTTCAAAGGCACGCAAGAACACGGCCAGTCCCGCCAGCACTCCAGGGCGCTTGGCGACCAAAGTCGCGCGAGCGCGCGAGACCACCGGCACCGCATGCAACGAAGTAAGGTCACCGGCGCCCGTGTCTTCGGCAAGAGCCGGACGCACGACCGCATCGATGCACTCAAGCTCCAAAGGCGGCGGCAGGCCGCGGCGCGGCAAAGGGAGAGCGGGTGTGTTCGTCATGGTACGCGTGCAGGCCTACTAGTGTACGAATCCTGAGTGTACGCCCCTCGACCGTCCGCCTCCAAAGCCGCGCGCACCTGCTCGAGTGTCCCTGGACCGACTCCACGTACCTCGTCCCACGCCTCCAGCAACGGGCGGCGTTCCCAGCGTCCTGCCTGACGCGCTTCCACCAAGTCCTGTGCGCGCCGCGGACCAATGAGCGGCAAAGCCTGCAGCTGCAGCCAATCCCACTGCTGCGGTGGCGCCGACGGTCGGCTGGTCTCAGGCAGCCGCTCGGCAGACACAGGCGAGTCCTGCGTCGGACGCCCCCAGACCACCAGCACCATCACCAAAAGCAGCGTGCGCAAACAGAGGGTCGAGCCTTCCACACCTGCCTGACGTTGGCGGACACACCCGCGTCCCGCAAAAACGGGAATCGAAGGCTGCCGCTCAAGCCTGCAACATGGCGAGCTCATCCGCACTCAACTGCGGAGCGGGAGTGAAGGCCGCAGGTACAGGTGCAGCCACCTCCTCTGCCGCAGCCGTGTACTCCTTCGGCCCATCGCGGCGCGATGACCATTCGTTCCCCGGCAACGGCTCATCCGTAACCAAATGCGCCAAATGCGCGCGCAGCACTCGATCCAAGGCACGCTCCACATCCGCGGGCTGGGCCAAATCCACGCACTCACGCGCATCGGGCAAGGCCAGCACCACGCGCGCGCCATCCCAACGCAAGCGCGCCAACTCGTGCTGCCGGAAAGACCCCAAAACCTCGTCGCGCACGACCTCCAACGAGAGTTCGGGATCCAAGCGCGACAAACCTTCCAAGGCGCGATCGACCAACGGGCGGTGTGCGCTGTCGATGCGCTCGATCCATTCCAACAGCGGCGAAATAGCCGCTTTGACCGAACCAGCTTGCAGGTCCACCGGCACGATCCACGCACTCGTGGCACGGCCCGATTGCACGCGCACACGCTCGAACAAGCGCAACTCGCGCGCGCGCAGCGCACGCAATGCGGCAACTCCCGCAGGGTCAGCGCCGTCGACCACCAAGGCGGCCAACGGTTCGCGTGCAAGATCAATGCGCGCATCCGAAAGATGCCGCGCCAACACGCCTGCGCGTTCGCGCACCGTGCTCAACAAATCCACCGCGGCCTCCAACAACTCGTCGCGGCGCGCGAGCACATGCACCAACACAAGTTGTCCAGTACGGTTGACACCCGCCAAGTCTGCGCGACGCACACCCGACAACGACGGGGCGCCATCCAACTGCACGCCGCGATCGAGGACGACAAAGCCGTCCAGCGATTCGTGCAGGACATCTTCCAGCGCACTCCATTCAGCTTCGGCCATGTGCATCCCCCTTTCTTGGCTTGCGACCATCCCAAAACCGACGGGCGCTGTCGAGTACATGCGCTGGTAAGCCGGCGGATCCTCGCACCTTGGCGGACCGGGACTTGGTGCCGCTGGGCGGGACGATCACCGTGGGACGA
>JBILXQ010000205.1:0-5401 GCA_044378375.1 Planctomycetota bacterium | reverse complement strand
TGGTGTGGCGACGCACGGTGGTCGCTTGCCGGAAGCCCTGCGCGCCTTGTTGCGTCAAGCGGCTGAGACGGGCCTCTCCATTGCCAACGGCTTGCACGAGCTGGTGTCCGATGACCCGCAGCTTGTAGCCTTGGTCGCCCAGCACGGTGGGCGCATTGTCGACATTCGCAAACCGCGTCCGGTCAGCGAGCTGTCGTTCTGGACAGGTGAGTCCACGCGTCTCACCACCCCGCGCGTCGCAGTACTCGGCACGGATTGCGCTCTGGGCAAGCGCACCACCACGCAGTTCTTAGTCGCCGAATGCCGCCGGCGGGGCCTGCGGGCCGAGATGATCTACACCGGCCAAACGGGTTGGATGCAGGGCACACAGTTTGGTTTCGTGCTCGACACGACACCGAATGACTTCGTCTCCGGCGAACTGGAGCGCGCAGTGTTGAGCTGCGCACGCGAAGCACAACCTGACATCATGTTCCTCGAAGGACAGTCGGCTCTACGCAATCCGGCGGGCCCGTGCGGTGCTGAGCTGTTGCTGTCGGGTGGAGCTCGTCAAGTTGTCTTGCAGCATGCGCCGGCGCGGCGCTACTACGATGGAACCGAGGACTACCACTGCGAAATCCCGTCGGTGGAGGATGAAATCGCGCTACTGCGTCATTATCGCGCCGAGGTGGTGGGTGTGACCTTCAACACCGAGCACATGGACCTGGCTACGGCACAACGCGCAGCCTCTGACTTGGAAGCCAAGATCCAGCGCCCTGTCGTGTTGCCTTTACAGGACGGCGTGGCACGCATCGTCGATCGCCTGCAGATCCCGGCCAAGTGAACGCAAGCATGCGCATCGACTCGTACGAGTGCTGGACCGAACGCGTACCGCTCACACGACCGTACACCATCGCGTACGAACGCGTGGATGCGGTCGAGCTCTCCTTCGTGCGCATCACCAGCAACGGCGTGCAAGGTGTAGGCAGTGCCTCACCTATCCCCGAAGTGACGGGTGAGAGCTTCGAGTCCTGTCGCGCTGCCTTGGATGCGGCTACGGACGGCGTGCGCGCGGGGCACGGTGCTGCAGCCGTGCCCGCAACATGTCCGGCGGCAGCTGCCGCCATCGACATGGCACTGTGGGATGTGCGGGCGCGGCAAGCCGGTCTGCCCTTGGCGAAGCTCTGGGGGCAAGTTCACCTGCAACTGCCGACTTCGATCACCATCGGCATCAAAGACACCTGCGACGAAGTGCTCGACGAGGCGCGTGAGTACTTGGGGCGCGGATTTCGCCACTTGAAGATCAAGATTGGCCTAGACCTCGAGGCAGACATCGAACGACTGGTGAAGCTGCGCGCGCTGTGCGGCCCTGATGTGGAGCTATGCATTGACGCCAACCAAGGCTTCCAGGCTCGCGATCTCGCGCGACTGGAGCGGGTGGTCAAGGACCTGGCGGTGTCCTTTCTGGAACAACCGCTGCCTCCCGGTGCCGATGCCGATTTGAGTGCTTGGCCAACGGGGTCTCTGGCACGACTGGCGCTCGATGAAAGTGTTTTGAACCCGGCTGACGCTCAGCGCCTTGCAGCCGATCGTCGCTGCGGAATCTTCAATATCAAGCTGATGAAGTGCGGCGGCCCGACTGCAGCCCGCATGATCGCAGCGATCGCAGACACACACCGTCTGGCCTTGATGTGGGGCTGTTCCGACGAAAGCCGCCTGAGCATTGCAGCCGCGTTGCACACCGCGTTTGCTTGCCCCGCAACCCGCTACTTGGACCTCGACGGCCATCTAGATTTGGCAAGCGACCCAGCCCGCGGGGGCTTCCTGCTGGAAGACGGCTTGCTGCGCCTGACAGAGGCGCCTGGCTTAGGCGTGGAACTGGAGCGCATGGCATGAGCGCGATCAACCGTCGTGTATTTTTGACACTCGCTGGTTCAGGCTTGGCTGCGTGCAGCCTCACCCGCCGTGATCCATCGCGCGTAGAGACGCCTACTGCCTTCGATTGCGTGCTGCATGGAGCGCGTATCTATGACGGCAGTGGTGGTCCACCGTATGCCGCCGATGTCGGGCTCGTCGGGGATCAGGTCCGGCATGTAGGCCGCATTGATCCCGGCCAAGGACGCACTGCGCTCAATGTGAGCGGCCTCTGCCTTGCTCCGGGCTTCATCGACATCCACACCCACTCGGATGCCGACATCTTTCGCTATCCGGACGACGAAAGCCGTGTGTTCCAAGGCATCACCACCGAGGTCACGGGAAACTGCGGGGGCTCTGCCGCTCCCGTGGCCCCCGAGGAGCGGGTAGAACTCGAACGCGAGCTCGCCGAGGACGGCATCTCGCAACGCTGGCACGATGTTGCGTCGTACTTCCAAGCTCTCGAGTCACGCCGCGTTGCGACCAATCAGGTGCTGCTGGTTGGCCAAGGCACTCTGCGCCGCGCGGTGGCCGGCCTGGCCAATCGGCCGCTCACACAATCAGAGCTGCGGCGCGTTGAATACGATTTAGAGCTCGCCCTTGAGCAGGGTGCCGCAGGCCTGTCGAGCGGCCTTGAGTACACGCCCGGACGGTACACCCCCACCGACGAGTTGATTGCTCTCAGCAAGGTGCTTGCGCGTCACGGCAAACTCTACGCGTCGCACATTCGCAATGAAGAGTCGGGCTTGATGGACTCCGTGCACGAGGCGCTGCGCATCGGCCGTGACAGCGGCGCGCGCGTGCAAGTCAGCCACCTCAAGGCCTGTGGGCGTCCCAATTGGCCGCAGCTTGAGCCGGCCATTCAAGCCATCGAGACAGCGCGTGCAAATGGGTTGGATGTGTACGCGGATGCGTATCCCTACACGGCCTACTCGACTGGTTTGACCATTTTCCTGTCCGATGAAGCACGCGAAGGCGGCGCTGAAGCCATGCTGCAGCGTTTGCGCGATCCGCAACAACGAGCCAGCATTCGCGACAGTTTGCCGGCGCGAATCCACAGCGACCCAGGTGGGTTCGAAGCCGTGGTGATCGCGGCCACAGCGGCCTCTGACAAGTCCGTGGTGGGCCTGAACCTAGCCGAGATCGCAGCGGCGCGCGGCATCGCCCCGGCGGAAGCGCTCTTGCAAGTGCTGGAAGAGGGCGCAACGAGTGTCAGTTTTGTTGGACACGCGATGGATGAGCAGCAAGTCGCGCGTGTACTAGCACATCCGTTGGTGATGGTGGCCTCTGATGGTTACGCCATGGCACCGCGCGGAGAAGCATTGCAACGCCGACCGCACCCGCGCAGCTATGGCACCTTCGCGCGCGTGCTGCACAAGTATGTGCGTGACGACGGCGTGCTCGACTTGCAGACAGCGGTGCACAAGATGAGTGCCATGCCTGCGGCGCAACTGCGTTTGAAGGACCGTGGCCGCATCGCCGTGGGCTGTAAAGCCGATCTAGTGGCCTTTGATGCCCAGCGTGTGCGTGAAGAGGCAACCTTCGCGGACCCGCACAAACTAGCCACGGGGTTCACCCATGTGTGGGTCAATGGCGTGCGGGTGGTTGCCGATGGGCACAGCACCGGTGCGCGACCTGGTCGCGCCTTACGCAGCTGAGCAGCAGCTGTTCAGCCTTTGTGCTTGGACAACCAGATCAGGAAGCGGCCTTCCAACGTGTCCTTCGTCAACGGTTCAGTGGAGAGCTTGTCGCCACCGAAGTGCTTGGCAAACACGGCTTCAAAGTCAAAGGTCTGCCCTTCCGGCGCAGGTGTCGCCAACGACACCAACAAGCTGCCGAAGGCGGCACTTGACTTCTTGGGACTGCCTTCCGAAGCCGACTTGAGCCAGTGGATGAAGCCGCACTTGTAGGCGCGGATGAACTCCGCAAAGTCGCCCAAGTACTGAGCCGGAGGTGCTTGCGTCGCGGCAGAAGCTGCACCAATGAACGGCCCCACGGCCGCGCGCGGATCGCCACCTTTGTCGGAGCGGATGCCGAACGCGCCTTGCTTGAACTTGGCGCCCTTCGCCAAAGACTCGCCCTCTTTCTGCGACTGACGCAAGATCGCAAGGAAGTGCCCGCGGCCATGATCCTCACGCCAACGCGTCTCCGCCGAATTGGTCGCAAGCTGACCACCTTCGGACAAGCCACCCGGCACGAACACTTCACGCTTTTCGGTGCGCGCTGCGCGCAGGTCACCGTCGATGCGCGTATTGCACTGGCCGTAGGCATCGACCACAGCATTCATAGACAAGCCGCCCAGGAACGGCCCTGGGGCGCGCTCGCCAATCCGGTCCTGCAGCAGCTGGTTCGTTGCCAACTGCGTCAGCTGTTGCTGCATGACATCGGGATCACGCTCGTTCATCCACGAGCCTTGCTTCCAAGTACCGGGCGGCAAGTTAGGAGCTGCGTATTGCAGCGAGGTCAACTGCGCGTCATCGAACCACACCTGCGTCCAGGTGGCGATGCCATCGGCCCAACACCACGACTTCCACTCGGGATTCAAGTCGCCTGCGAGCACCAGCAGCTGCACGAAGTCATCGCGCGTAGGACCAGCGTAGAAGCGCAATGCCGTGCCTTCGGCCGGAGCTTGCTCGACACGAGCGGGCCCCACATCGGCACGGGCACGCATGGCCTTCGCGAGTCGGGCCGATGCCTGCAGCACTGCATCAGGAGCCTGTACGAGACTGAGCACATCCACACCAGGTGTCTTGGCGCCCTTCACCAACAGTGCGGGCTTCCAGTCCTTGATGGCCGTACGCAGCTTGACGAGATCGGCACGCAACTGCTTGTGGTCCAAACCTGCCGGCTCGAGCCAATCCAACCACGCTTGCTGGGCCGCCAGCAGCGCATCGCACGTCTGTTGGAACTCTAGCCCGCGATCTTCCAAGCGATCAGCAGGCCAACGCAACACGAACGCCCCCAAATCGCAGCGGGCACACGAGCGATCGATGACCTCATGAATGGTCGCGGTTGCCTTCGAATCCACACCGTGCCGCGCGCGTGCCTCCTGCGCGATGGCATCCATGGGCAATTGAGCGCGCACGCTGGTGCCGAGCAGCAACGAGCTGACCAACACCAGAGAGACCAAGAGAAGCGTACGCAGGCGTGAGAGAGTAGTCATGAGGGTCCTTGCTAACCGTCCGAGAGGAGAGAAGTTACGCGGAAGCAGCGGCGATATCCGCAAGTTTATGGTTCCAACAAGCGTAAGAGACGTGCACTTGGCTGGGCTTGGCGCAAGCGTTCGCCTGTGCGTGTGCGTGCAAGGCCCGGGCACAATTGCAAAGCCTTGGCAAACGCGGCGTCGGCTGCACGACTGCCAGCACGATCCAACGCGACAGCGACCCACGCATGCACATCCGCGCGCTGGGGCCGCACTTCCGCCGCATCCAGCAAGCTGGGCAAGGCCTCGCGGCCGCTGTCGGCACCTTGGCGCGTCAGCAAAATGGAGACGCCTTCACGCAAGCCGATC
>JBILXQ010000204.1:0-5421 GCA_044378375.1 Planctomycetota bacterium | reverse complement strand
TTCCGGAGAAGCGCGACTTCTTCTTGCAAGATGCGGGCGTGTTTGAGTTCGCTGACCTAGGCAACAGCTTGGTTCCGTTCTTCTCGCGCCGGATCGGCTTGGTCGACAACTTGGAAGTGCCCATCCAAGCCGGGCTCAAGCTGACGGCGCGCACGGATGAGTGGAATGTGGGCTTGCTCGATGTGCAGACTGATGCGACGGATCTGGACAGCACGGAGCTAGATGCCCAAAACCTGTTCGCGACCCGCGTGGCACGCAACATCGGTGCGCAATCCACGCTCGGTCTTGTGGCTACGGCTGGTGATCCCGAGGGCCAGCGCGATGACTCACTAGTCGGCACTGACCTCAACCTGCGCACCAGTACCTTCCTCGGAGACAAGAACCTCCAAGGCTCTCTCTGGGGCCTTATGAACTCCCAAGATGGCTCGGCAGATGATGGTGCCGCCTTCGGCGCCTCCCTCGCGTATCCCAACGATGTGTGGGATTGGCGCGTGAGCGCACGCGAAGTGCAGCCGAACTTCGATCCGGCCCTGGGCTTCGTGCCCCGCAACGATGTGCGCCTCTACAGCGCCGAGTTCACGCATGAGCCGCGCTGGGAGGGACTCTTGCGCCGCAGCGAACACTCGATTGAGGGCTCGTTGGTTACCGACCTCGATGACGAGCTGCAGACGGCCAACATCGAAGTACAGCCCCTCGGTGTGACCTTCGATACAGGCGATGCTCTGCGCCTGGAGCTTGAGCAGACGCGTGATGTGCTTGATGCGGACTTTGCGATTGTGGAGGGGCTCGAGATTCCAGCCGGGACCTACGACTTCTTCCGTGCGCGCGTCGAGTATGAGACCAGCAACAAGCGTGCACTCGATGTCAGCGGCAAAGTAGAAGCGGGCGAGTACTACGGTGGAACGTCCATCGACACCGAAATCGAGCTGGGTTGGCGGCCAAACCGTTGGTTCCAAGGTTCGGCTGCGTGGAACCGCACAGATCTAGACTTGGATGCCGGTTCCGCCGTGGTGCACGTGGTGCGACTCAAAGGCCTGATGTCCTTCAGCCCTGAGCTGTCGTGGGCGAACTTCGTGCAGTTCGACAACGAGTCCGATGAAGGTGGCCTCAACAGCAGGTTGCGCTGGATTCTCCAACCGGGCAGTGACCTCTTCCTCGTCTGGACTCAGAACATGCAACGCGAGAGTGGCTCGCTCGTGATCGAGGACCAAGCCGTGGCCTTCAAACTGGGCTGGACCTTCCGGTTTTGAGCGTGCAGCCCGACCAAGCGCTGCCGGCGCGCCGTGAACGCTGGTTGATGTGGGCCATCTTGGCCTCGCAATTCGCACCGGCCTACATGTTCTCGGGCGTGGCCGTTGCCCTGCCGCATCTCTCGCGCGATCTCGAGGCGAGTGCGCGCGAGCTGGGCCTTGTAGAGACCTTGTTTCTAGCCGGTTCCGCGAGCTTTCTTCTACCCATCGGGCGTTGGGCCGATGCGACGGATGCGCGCACCTTGTACCGCGCCGGCCTGTATCTCTTCGCCGTGCTGACCTTCTGTCTCGCTTACGCCAGCGACATGACAGTGGTCCTCGGTTTGCGCTTCCTCCAAGGCGCTTGCGCTGCCGTGGTGACGACCACTGGTCCAGCCATTTTGACACAGTTGGTCCCGCTCGAACGAAGAGGCCGCGTCTTTGGTACGGCTATCGCCTTCACCTATGCCGGACTCTCCATCGGTCCACTTTGCGCGGGCTGGCTGGTCGAATGGGGTGGTTGGCGTGCGGTGTTCGCGGGTGGTGGTGCCTTGCTCGTGCTCTTCGCGCTGCCTGTGCAGCTCTTGATGCACTGCCGGTGGAAACAAGCCGATCATCCACCCGTGCATCGCCCGAGCGCCGCGCTGCTAGCTGCGGCGGTGCTCTGCGTGGTGTATGGATCCGCCTTCTGGCAGGACGGCTTCGATGGCGCGTTGGCGCTGCTGGCCGGTGTGCTGTTGGCTGTACTCTTCGTCGTGCTGCAGCGACGCCTTGCACGCCCCTTGCTAGATCTCGACAGCTTGCGCGGCAATCGTGTGCTCCAAGCGGCACTGGCCGTGCAGGCGCTGCTCTACATGAATGCCTATGTGAACATCGTGCTCCTGAGCCTGCACATGCAAGTGGTGCTGGGGCTGAGTGCGGCGCACACCGGCATCCTCCTTGCGATTGGAGCGGCGTGGATGGCCTGTTGGGCGCCACTCTCCGGTGTGCTGGCTGATCGTTGGCAACCCAGACGGATCGCTGCGTTAGGGGTGGCCACGATCGTGCTCATGGCCTTATGCGCTACTCAGCTAAGCGCGGGGCGAGGCACGTGGTTTGTACTTCTGTTACTGGCCTTGCATGGCGTCGGCTTCGCACTCTTCTCGACCCCGAACATGCTGGTGATCATGGGGGCAATGCGCGCCAGCCACATGAACACAGCTTCCGCGTTGGGAGCCAAGTCGCGCTCGTTGGGCATGATCGGCGGGATGTTGGTCTTGGCGGTCCTAGTCTCCAGCGGCCTTGGCGCCGGTGCCATTGACTCGAATCCGCAAGCCCTCGTGCATCTCACGCAGTCCGCGTATGGAGTGCTTTCGGTGTGCGGTGCCGGTGCCCTGGCGCTGGCCTTCGTGTCGCGCAATGTCAAGGAAACCGGACAGGGAGCCCCTTAGGCGCCCTCTCAGACCAGCGGAGCCTCGCCTACGGCAAAGTCCTCGATGGTCATCTCGTTGGCCGTGATGCCGCGGAAGGTGTTGCGGTCCGGCTTCCACAAGACATGAATCGGCGTGCCGGGTGTGAGCTCCTGTACACGTTCCGCCATGTTGAAAGCCTTGGCCTTGACCACCGTGTCGCCACTGCGGAAACGCAAGGAGAAGTGCTTGCGGTCCTTGCCCATGATGTAGGGCGCGTCCGCCACGCGCAGGTCGCGTGTCAAGAAAACTGGCTCACGGAAGTCCTGGCCCCATGGCTCCAGTCGCTCCAGCTCATTCATGAGCACATCCCCATACAGTGCCAAGGGCAGCTCATAGTCAGCCTCCAAGCGGCGCGGAGGAGGTGCTTGACCGTTCAACAGCTCGCGTGTGCGGGCCACCAAACGCGCTCGCAGTTCATCTACATGCGCGGCCGGCAGAGTGCAGCCCGCTGCCATCGCATGGCCACCCCAAGTCGTGTAGAGCCCGTCACCAGCCTTCATGACTTGCATCAAGTCCAGACTGTGCACGGTGCGCGCACTGCCCTTGGCCAGACCATCCTTGATACCCAACACGATGGCGGGGCGCCCCGTGCGTGCCACCATGCGGCCCGCCACGATACCCACGACACCTGGATCCCATGTCTCGGAAGCCAAGACCAAGACGGGATGATGGCGTGCATCGTGCCACCGTTCGGCTTGCTTGGCGGCTTCGTCTGCGATCACCCGCTCCAGGTCCTTGCGTTGGATGTTCAACACATTGACCTGCGCGGCCAAGCGCTGCGCTTCGGCGGCCTCCGTTGCGAGGAACAGCTCCACCGCGATGCGCGCATTCGCCAAGCGGCCGGCTGCATTGATGCGCGGACCGATCTGAAAGCCGATGGTGGTGGTGGACACACGACCTTCAGGCAAGTCACACACCGCCATCAGGGCGCGCATGCCCGGCGTGTCCGTCTTGCGCAGTTGCTGCAGACCGTAGTGGGCAATGACGCGATTCTCATCGCGCATCGGCACGACATCGCACACGGTGGCGATGGCGGCGTAGCCGATGAACTCCATCAACAACTGGCGCCACTGTTCGCTCGCGCGCTCACCACCTGAATGTGCCGTCGCGAGTGCCCAGGCCAGCTTGAAGGCCACTCCACCGCCGCACAACTCGCGGAAGGGATAGCTCGAATCGGCGCGCTTGGCATTGACGATCGCCACGCAGCGGGGGAGCGGGCCTTCCTTCGGCTCGTGGTGGTCGGTAACCACCACATCGACACCCATGCCGGAGAGCTTCTCGATCCACTCGTGCGCGCTGGTACCGGAGTCCACGCTCACGACCAAGGTGGCGCCCGTTTCACGCACCTTCTCGAGCGAGTGCGGACCGAATGCATACCCGTCCTTGTGGCGATCGGGGATGTGCCAGCGCACCTTCGCACCCATGAAACTCAAGGCCTTGACGAGGATCGTCGTGCCCGTCACACCATCCACGTCATAGTCGCCATGGATTAAGATCGTCTCGGCGCGCGCGATCGCTTGCTGGATGCGCTCGACAGCTGCGCGCATGTCGGGCAACAACAGCGGGTCGCGCAGCTGATGCAGAGAGGGGTTCAGCAAGTGCTTGACCGCATCGAGATCCGTCAACTGCCGATTGGCAAGGACAGCCGCAGCCACCTTGGAAATGCCGCAGCGGGTGGCGAGTCGATCGAGGAGCGTGGGGTCCTGCTGGCGCAAGTGCCAGGCAGGCCGGGGGGCGGTGGCGGTCATGGTGTGGCCCATGAGCCTGACGGAGTGTGCCGCGCCACGCAAGTGCTTGCAAGCAGGGGCGTGGCAGGGCGAAATGAGCACGTGACCAGCACAGACAGCGCGGCGGCTTTCCGCCTTCTGCCCTCGATGGACGCGGTCCTCTCGGATCCGCGTGCCGCGGCATCCGAGCAGTTGATCGGTCGGGCTCTTTTGGCTGAGCTGGCTGGTCAGGTTCTGGAGCGCTGGCGCGCCGCCATCAAAGCGCAGGAATTGGATGCGCGGCGTTTGTCTGTTTTGCTTGACGCCGGCGAGCCGTGGCTGACGTTGCATGCGCTGGCCCAACGCGAGCGCCAACAGGGTTTGGTGCGCTGTGTCAATGCCACTGGAGTGGTGCTCAACACCGGCCTCGGTCGCGCTCCCGTGCACGAGCAGGTCGCTGCTGCCATGGCGGAAGCCGCGCGCAGCTACTGCGTGCTGGAAGTGGACCGCTTCACCAACGAGCGCAACCAGCGTGATGACCGCCTGAGTGTGCTCTTGTCCCGGTTGACCGGTGCCGAGGCCGGTATCGGCGTGAACAACTGCGCCGCCGCTGTGTACCTCGCGTTCCAGACTTTTGCAGGTGGACGCGAAGCGATCGTCTCGCGCGGTGAACTGGTCGAGATCGGCGGTAGCTTCCGCGTACCGGATGTGATGGCTCGTGCTGGTGCCAAGTTGGTTGAGGTGGGCACCACCAATCGCACGCGCCTTGCAGACTATGAGAGCGCGCTGACTGCGCAGACAGGCCTCGTGGTCAAGGTGCACAGCAGCAACTTCCGCATGGTGGGCTTCACCGAAGAGACTCCGCCTGAGGAACTGGCCGCGCTGGGCCGCAAGCACCACGTCACAACCGCCTACGATTTGGGTTCGGGACTCTTCGACTTTGCCGATGATCCTCAGCTCGCGCCCTTGCTTGGCGATGAGCCGATGGTGCTCGCTGCAGTGGCGAGTGGTGTCGACATGGTCATGTATTCGGGC
>JBILXQ010000203.1:0-5433 GCA_044378375.1 Planctomycetota bacterium | reverse complement strand
GGCTAAGGCTGCGCGTTCCTTGCGATCATCGACCACGAACAATGTGTCGCCGCGACGCACAGCGCTGCCGACCTCGACATTCACCGTGGTGACGACGCCTCCCACTTGAGCGCCGATGGCAATGTTGCGGCTACGCGCCTCGACAATGCCTGCACCGGCGATGGTCGTGGCATAGGGCGCGCGTGCCGGCTCTGCTACCGGTTTAGCGACCGGAGTCTGTTGCGAGGAGTTGGCCGCGGTGTGAATGGCAAACACCAAGCCGAGGGCCGACAAGAGCGGGAGCAGATACTTGATGACCATAGTCGTGTTTCGTCAGTTGTGTCTGGGATCTGCGTTAGTGAGTGACGCTGCTGGGTGCATCAATGCCCACGATCGAGCCATCGTTCATGCGGGCGATACGGTCCGCAAAGTGGAAGGTGCGGCTGTCGTGCGTGACAATTACCAAAGCGCGGCCTGGAGCCACGGCGACCTCACGCAAGAGCTCCATCACGCGCCGGCCTGTGTCCTGATCGAGGGCACTGGTGGGCTCGTCACAGACGATCAGCTTCGGTTCATGCACCAAGGCACGCGCGATGGCGATGCGCTGCTGTTGGCCACCGGACAACTGTGCAGGCAGCGAGCGTGTGCGCTCGGCGAGGCCAACTTTTTCCAACATGGCTTCGGCGCGCTGCACAGCTTCCTTGCGTGAAGTGCCCATGACAAGCAGCGGTACAGCGGCATTCTCTGCCGCGGTCAAAGCCGGCAGCAGGTTGTACTGCTGGAAGACGAAGCCCACGGTACGGCCGCGGAACTTGGCCTTTTCGCGTTGTCGCATGGCCTTGACATCTGCGCCAAAGACGCGCACATCTCCGCGGTCTTGATCCAAGATGCCTGCGATGATCGAGATGAGTGTGGTCTTGCCGCATCCGGATGGTCCCACCAACATCAGCAACTCACCCGTGCGCACATCCAGATCGACATCACGCAGTGCATGCACGACTTCACCAGCGGTGCCGTAGCTCTTGGCCACACCGCGACAGATCACTGCCAATTCATCGGCCTTTTTCATGACTTGAATACCAGAGCAGGGTCCACGCGCAACACACGCAACAAGGCGATGCCCCCGGCAATGCCCGCGCATACCATGATGGCCGCGAACCCCAAGGCCGGAACCTGCCAAGGCATCTCGAAAGCGAGGCCGCTGCTGGCTGGCGCCAGCGTCGTCAGGCAGGCGGCACCCAGCCCCACACCGTAGCCCACGAAGGCAGCCACCAGCAGTTGCGCGCCGACCATCCGCGCCAAAGTTCCGCTCGTTGCTCCCATTGCCTTGAGTGCAGCGTAATGTCGCAGGTTGTCGAGTACGAACATGTAGAAGGTTTGTCCTGCAGCTAGCGCGCCCACCACGAAGCCGAGCAGGATGGTGAAGCCAAAGTTGACGAGGATGCCCGTCTTGACGAGTACGAACCACATCGTCACATCTTCGAACTCGGCGGACGTGCGGGCCTCAAGTCCCGTGCGGGCTTCGATACGCTGAGCTACGGTCTGCACATCTGTGCCCGGCTTGCACTTGACCAACACATAGCCGGTCATGCGGCGATCCGGAGGAGCCACTTGGAGCGCACGACTGTAGGTCGTGTACACCAGCGGATCCCAGAAGAACTCGGGTGCGGAACGGAAGGTCCCCACCACTTCAAGACCATGGTCGCGCACACCAAGAGTGTCGCCGATACGCAGCGGCCGCGGGCCTTCACCTTCCAAACCGCGCTTGAGCAGCAGACCATCACTGGCTTGATCGGCGTGAATGATCACCGCGCGATCGCGGCGTAGGTCCTCTAACCGACCGGAAACCATCTCCGGCGGACCGCCGACCAATGAAGCATCGTCCAGACCAATCAATCGCGAGGTGACGCGCGTCCCATCGGGCAAGCGCACGGTCAACCAGCCCTTGTACATGGGCACGGCCCAATCTACGCCATCGACACCGCGCACTTGGTACAGCGCGCGCTCCAGCATCGGCTTGTTGTCTTCGGTGAAGACCAACTGCGGGTCCATGACCCACAGATCCGCGGCACCTGTGTCGCGAATCCAAGCACCGGTGCGCAGCGTGTAGCCGAGGAAGATCGAGGCTTGCTGCGTGACCAACAACGCGGCGAAGGCCAGGCCGGCGACGAGCGCAAGGTACTTGAGCTTGTCACCCAACAGCATCTTGAGTGCCACGCCAATCATGGACGACTCCGATGCCGTGTAACGAGTCCATCGAGCGTTGCGTCGAACAATTGTCGGGCTGTGGGGCGTACGGCACTCCAGCGCACATCGGGGGAGGCTCCCAAGATGGCCTGCAGCGCGACCACGCCGTGTGCCGCGCCCCACAAGACTTGCGTGGTGCGTTCGACCGCGGCCTTGCCTTGGGGCAGGTCACCAGCGGTGGCGGCTTCTTTCACCGCGGTGTGCAACAGCGCATAGCAAGCGAGCGCAGGATCATCGGCACTGCGGCCGGCGGAAATGCGGTGCAGGTCGTCCAAAGGCACAGGCGTCAAGAACATCAAGCGGAACGGCTCGGGATGAGCCAGCGCGAACTCGACATAGGCGTAGCCGATGGCGCGCAGCTTGGCGAGCGGAGTGCTGACCTGCGCGGCGCGCTGCATCGCAACCAGCAGGTGCGTGGCATCCTCCGCACACAGTTCGCGCAAGAGCGTGGCCTTGTCCGCGAAGTGCGCATACAAGACCGGGGCTGTGTAGCCCACAGCCTTGGCCAAGCGCCGCATGGTGACCCCGGCCACACCATGCTCGGCGAACAAGGTGCGTGCAGCGGACAAGATCTTGGCCCTGCGTGCGGCAAGGTCTTGCTGGCGGCGATGGGCGGGTGTCGGCATGCGTGCGTGGGTGTAACAGCGTTAGAAATCCTAACAGCGTTAGCCGCCGGCGCAACGGCTACTTGAAGACAATCGCCGGCTCGAGCTTGACCACCTTGCGGATGGCGAGCAGGGCCGACAGAGCACAGATCACGACCACTGCAGCAGCCGAGACCAGCAAGATCTGCCACTGCAACCGGAAGGCGAGCTCCGAGTTCTTGGACAGGATGCCGAAGGTGGAGGCAATGCCCACTCCGATGCCATAACCAACCACGCCGACCACCAACGCTTGCAGCAAGATCATGCCTAGCAGTGTCCAGGTAGAGGCCCCCATCGCCTTGAGCGCCCCGAACTGCTTCAAGTTGTCGAGAGTGAAGTTGTAGAAGGTCTGCCCTGCGATCGCCGTCCCTACAAGAAAGCCCAACAGCACTGCCGTGCCGAAGTTAATCGGGATGCCGGTGTACTTGAGGTAGTAGAAGACCGACTTCCACTTGAACTCGTTGGCAGGCAGCGCCACGAGCCCTGTTTGCTCTTCAATGCGCTTGCACACGTCCTCTACATCCAGATGTGGCTTCACGCCTGCCACGATGAAAGAGAGCAACTTGCGCTCGCGCGGTGCAAAAGAGACAGCTCGCGAATAGGTCGTGTAGATGACCGGCTGGGATTGGAAGGTGCGTCCCACACGGCAAATACCGACCACCACCGCACGGTGGTCATTCAGCTCGAGCACATCCCCCACACGCAACGGAATGGGCGGGCCACCTGCAGGATCAGGCTTGGCCAAGCGGCCACGTGCCCCGTTCTCGTCGACGATCACCCCCTCGGCACGACGCAGATCCTCCAGCCGTCCCTCCACCATCGTGGGCGGGCCGCCCACCAGCGTCGCATCATCCAGTCCAAACAAATTGACAGTCTGAAAGCGTCCGTCCGCCAAGCGCGCCTTCAGCAAGCCCTTGTAGAAGGGCATCGCCCAATCCACACCCTCCACACCGCGTACGGTGTAGAGCTTGGTGTCTTGTAGCGGCTTGACATCGTCGATGTACTGCACCTTCTTGTCCATCACCCAGATCTCTGGGTAACCGGTGTCGGTGACCGTGCTGAAGGTGCGGAACATGATGCCGGTGAAGATGGACATCTGCTGCGTGATCAACAGCGACGCAAACACCACGCCCAGCACGATGCCTAGGTACCGAGCCTTGTCGCCGACAAGCATCTTGAGCGCTACAAACCACATGGCATGCCCAGAGTACATTGACTAGCCTCGCGCACCCATGACCATCTGGAAGCACTGGTCGGTGCGACTACTTGTGGTGCCGCTGCTCGTGTTGAGCGCGCTGGTGATCGCCCTGCATGAAAGCTCGGTCGACAGAGCGGTGCTGTCCCTCTTCTACGACCCGGACACGCGCAGCTTTCCAGCCCGCTACCACTGGTTCTTCACCATCGTCGTGCATGAGGTGATGAAGATCGCGGTCATCGTGGTTGGCGTAGTGGCGCTCGGCGTGTGCCTAGCGGGCCTAGGGAAACCGCGCTTTGCACTGCAGCACCGCTTGCGCGCGTGGCATCGCCCCGCACTGTTGGTGGCCTTGACGATTGCCATTGGCCCGGCGCTTGTGGGCTGGTTGAAGTCGATCTCGCCGCGCCATTGCCCGTGGGACCTCCAGCTCTACGGCGGCACGCAACCATGGGTGAGCTTGTGGGACCCGCTGCCCGAGGGCGCCAAACCCGGCAATTGCTTCCCTGGCGGCCACGCATCCGGAGGCTATGCATTGGTGTCGCTGTGGTTCGCCACGCGCCCCACGCACCCTCAACTGGCGCGCAAACTGCTGGCGTTCGCACTCGCGTACGGCACGTTTATGGGGCTTGCGCGCTGTGCGATGGGAGCTCACTTCCCCTCGCACATTTGCGCCTCACTCGTGGTCGTGTGGGCGGTGTGCGTGCTGCTCGCGCGGCTCGTGTATCCCGCCGCGTTGTGCGCTCAACCAGCCAACGCCTGCAAACGAGCGTAGGGGCCGCCGCGCGCCAACAGCTCGGCATGCGTGCCGACTTCGGCCACGCGTCCGGCCTCCATCACAACGATGCGGTCCGCCTTGCGAATGGTGGACAAACGGTGCGCGACGACGAGCACCGTCTTGCCCTTCATCAAGCGCTCCAACGACTCTTGGACGACACGCTCGCTCTCGTTGTCCAAAGCACTTGTCGCCTCATCCAACAACAACAACGGCGCGTCCTTTAAGAAGGCGCGGGCGATGGTGATGCGCTGTCGTTGACCGCCGGACAAGCGCGCACCCGCGTCCGCAACATCGGTGGCGTAACCTAGCGGCAGCGACATGATGAAGTCATGCACGCCTGCCAAGCGAGCTGCTTGTTCCACTTCGGCCTGCGTGGCTTGCGGCCGCCCATAGCGAATGTTCTCAAGGACCGTGGTGTGGAACAGGAACGGTGTTTGCGAAACCAGCGCGTACTGGGCCGTCCATGAAGCCAGCGTGTACTCGCGCACATCGACTCCATGGACCTTGACGGCGCCGGCCGACGGTTCGACAAAGCGCGCCACCAAGTCGATGAGCGTACTCTTGCCGGAGCCGGACGATCCGACAAAAGCCAC
>JBILXQ010000202.1:0-5435 GCA_044378375.1 Planctomycetota bacterium | reverse complement strand
ACTGGGCGAGATCTACACAGCGCTGCCTGCGCGACCGCCAGAGCCCGGACTGCCGCGTTATGTGCCGCCTTTTGAGCGCGCGGCTTGTGGTGCTTGCGCCTTGCTGGTGTACGCGCACGGGCCTCAGGGTGTGCACTTGCTGCGCTCCGAAGTCTCCGCTGGCTTGCGCGAGCGTGTCGCGACGCACGCGCGCGAACGCGACGAGAGCCTGAGTGTGCCCACCAGTCGTGAGGCGCGTTTGCTGGCGAGTGTGGCCGTGCAGATCGACCATCGACGCGATGGCGCCGGCCCGCTGGAGGGTGTGCTCGGTACGCACAGCTTGTGTGTGGCCTTGGCTCCCATCGTGGATGCCGAAGGCGAACCCGTGGGGTGGTTGCATGCAGAGTTCGAGCATCATCTAGCGCCGGCGCAGCACACCTTGCGCGCATGGGCCCAAACCTTGGCGGTTTCACTGCGCTCTGCGCAGCAGGGGCCTGCGGGTGCGCACCGCGAGTCTGCGCGCGCAAGTGAGCCGTCCGCACCAACTCAATGGCCGCACACACGAGCCGAGTTTGCCTTCGTGGTGCAGCAGTTGGGCATGAAGGTCAACCAACGCTTGTGGCGCGGCTACTTGCCCGAAGGTGGCAAAGCGCTGGAAGTTGCTCATGGCGGCTTGCTCTCGCTATTGCAAGCGCCGGCAGGCCAAGCACGCGCGGTGACGCGGGCCATGTCTCTGCGCACCTGTGTCGGTTGGGACGAGCCTGACGAACGCCTCGCGTGTAGTCATGAGGCGCGTTCCGGCCAAGTCTTGCCATTCGATCTGGAAGGCCGGACTGCTGCGATGTTGGTCTACGAGTCGGTGCGTTCACGCGACTTTGCGGCCTTCCGTGCGGCGCCTGCTTTGCAGTACGCAGCCGAACGTGCGCCAGCGTTGCGCTTGGCGGCGTTCCAAGATGTGCATGCGCAAGAGGATGGTTGGGCGCCTGTCTGGGATACGAGCAGGCGCGATGTGTTGGAGTTCGCACGCCGCGTGGTCATCGCCGCGCGCGCGCGCACCACGGTCGTCGTGTCCGGTGAACGTGGCGTGGGCAAGACGATGGTCGCGCGTTGGATGCACTATGAGAGCGGGCGCGAGGCCTTGCATGTGCTCGATGCCCAACGATTGAAGGAGCTGCCCCAGGCTGCACGCAGTCCTGTGCCGACCACGATGGTGTTGAATGGTCTCGAGTGCCTGTCCAGTGAGCTGCAAGAGTCGTTGTTGCGAGTCTTGGAGGAGCAAGACTCTGCAGCCGCGCGCACTCCGATGCGTTGGGTGGTGTGTTGCACAGGAAGGCTGCAGGAGTTGCTGTCGTCCACGCGTGTGCGACCTGACTTGCTGGCGCGTTTGATGCGCTACGAGCTCCATGTTCCGCCGGTACGTCAACGGCGCAGCGACATTCCCAGCATGATGACCGCGCTCATTGGCCGCACGGCCGCAGCCGAGGGCTTGCGCGCACCACGCTTGGCAGAGGACGCGTGTGCGTTGCTGTGGAGGCAGTCGTACCCCGGGAACTTGCGCGACTTGGAGTCGTTGGCTTGCACGTTGGTCTTGCACCTGCGGCGCGAGGAGATCCACGCGCCGGAGTTGCAGCAGTGCGCGACAGCCTTTGGGATGCCACTTGCGGAGCGCGTGCAGTCACGCCACCCGAATCGTGAGGTGGTGCTGGATGCCTTGTGGGCCACTCGTACGGGCAGTGGCCGCACCAACAAGACGCGGGCAGCGGAATGGCTCGGCTGGGATCCCGACACCATGGTGGCCAAGATGAAGGCGCTTAAGATCCCCGACGAGGTGCCCTGCCAGACGTCGTGGGAACAGGCACCTTGGGAAGCCACGCCTCAGGATTGAGCGTGCAACAGTATTGAGCGGGGCAACAGTATTGAGGCGGCAACAGGTGGGCCTACAAATCCCACACGCCCGCGGCCTAAGACTAGGCCGCAGGCGAGGGTGTCCCGTCCTCTCCTACGGGATGCCCGGGGATTCGACCGCGCGACCCGGCCCCCCCGGGCAGGTCGCGCAGTCTGTGCGAGCTCATCACTCGCACGCCTCTCTGTACGACGGTTGCGCCGATTAGTTGAGGGTGAAATCGCGCTACTTACTGCGGCTTTGCACAAACAGAGTGCTGTTTCCACCGCTGCTGGTGGTTCATTCTGTGCCGCGTGAAGTTCGCAGACTTTGACTACCACCTCCCCGAGGGACAGATCGCGCGCCACCCTGCAGAACCGCGTGATGCGGCGCGCTTGTGTGTCTTGGAACGGGCCAGCGGCACGCTGCGCCACTTGCGGATGTACGACCTGCCCACGGTCTTGGCGCGCGGGGACCTGTTGGTGGCGAATGACACGCGCGTGCGTCCAGCGCGCTTGACAGGTAGCCGCGCCAGCGGAGCAGCAGTGGAAGTGCTGTTGGTGGCTCCCGCGCCCCAAGCCGGCACCTGGCGGGCCTTGGTCAAGCCAGCGAAGAAGCTGCGTGAAGGAGAGGTCGTGGAGCTCGAGGCCGGTGCCTTGCGTGCCACGATGCTGCAGCGCGCAGACCGCGGGTGGATCGTTCATCTTGCCTGCGATGGTGACTTGGATGCAGTGCTCGATGCACATGGGCGCATGCCGTTGCCTCCGTACATCTTGAAGAGTCGGGGCGCTGAAGAAGATCCGGCTGCGGATCGCGCTCGCTACCAGACCATCTTCGCGGCTGAGCGTGGTGCTATCGCAGCGCCCACTGCTGGTTTGCACTTCACGCCGCAGCTACTGGACAATCTGGCTGCCAAAGGCGTCGAGCGCACGAGCCTCACGCTCCATGTGGGCCTTGGCACCTTCGCTGCGGTGGAGGTGGAGGACTTGGACGCCCATCGCATGCACAGCGAAGAGTGGCGCATTCACGCTGCTTGTGCCGAGCAGATCGCAGCTGCGCGCCAGCGTAGAGCACGCGTGGTCGCAGTAGGAACGACTTCCGCGCGGGTGCTAGAGACATCGGCTGCTGCGGATGGTGTGGTGCACGCCGGAAGCGGTTGGACCGACATCTTCTTGCGGCCAGGAGTGCAGTTCCGTGCTTGTGATGCGCTGTTGACGAACTTTCACTTGCCGCAGAGCACGCTGTTGGTTTTGGTGTCTGCGTTCGCTGGTCGCGAGCGCGTGTTGTCCGCCTACAACGAATGCGCCCGGCTGGGCTATCGATTCTTCAGCTACGGAGACGCGATGCTGATTGTCTAGAGAACTTGACTGTCCAGTGTACTTGTCAGCTGGATGCGTTACTCAAGCTCATCGAGCGCCTCACGCAGCGCGCGTGCTGCGGCGGCCGGATCCGGCGCCGCCAAGATGGCTGAACCCACACACACACGCCCCACGCGGGCTAGTTCGTTGGCGTTGTGAGCATCGATCCCGCCAATCGGCACGATAGGCAGGTTGGATGACTGTGCAGCGATCCACGCCATCTCGGCGCCGAGTCCATGCGCGTATCCCTTGGTCGCCGTGGCGTGGATCGGACCGAAGCCCAAGTAGTCGACTGGCAACTCCTGCGCAGCCAACACGTCGTCGAAGGAATGCGTCGAAAGTCCGATCAGCGCATCCTCACCCAAGAAGGCGCGTGCAAGCACAGGGTCGCAGTCGTCCGTGCCTAGGTGCACACCTGCCAGCCCGTGCGGCAGGAGCGCGCGTGCGACATCGACGCGGTCATCGACAAAGACCAAGGCTTGCGAACCTTGATCGCGGGTCAGTGTGAGTAGCTGACGGGCCAAGTCGTACGTCGCGCGCGCAGGGCACGGCGCTTCAGGCGAGGGCTGGGTACGCGGGTCCTTCGGGCGCGCTTGCAGGGCGTCGACCCACGGCAAAGCGGCCGCCACACGCTCCCAAACGCGACCATCCGGGGCTAGCTCAGGGGAAACCAGCAGGATCAGGCGCAGCTCGGACAGTCGGTTGCGTTGGTTCATGAAGTTCGTAGGGAGCATTTTTCCATGTCCTCGCGTCTTAACCACCCCGCAAAACGACCTTCGCGGATAGCTTGGGACACACTTCGTGTGGCCTGAGCCAACCGAGAGAGCCCCCCTCACCATGCGCCTCAACCTGACCCGTCTGGCCTTCCTGCCGCTGTGCGCGGCTCCCGCAACCGCTCAGCAGCTCCAGCAAGTAACGGCCTTTCCGGGCGCGGCCTTCTGGTCCGAGGGCGTCGAATGCGCCGATGCGGATCAGGACGGTGACTTGGATGTGTTCGTTGCCGACGGCGACGGCTTCGCTACGGCCGGCACGCAACGCCAGAGCCGCCTGTACATGAACCAGCATGCGCAGGGTACTTCGTGGACCTTGGTCGATGAGTCCGTGGCACGCTTTGGTGCGCATGTGTCCAACGCCAAGTGCGTCACGACAGGCGACCTGACCGGTGATGGCTGGGTGGACGCGCTGTACTCCAATGCGTTCTCTACGCAGCTGCCGTATCTCTACATCAATCGCGGTGCTGCCCAGCCGGGCTACTTCAACTTTGAAGGCCAAGCACGCGGCTTCACGACTCTGCTCAGCTCAGGTTCGGCGGCCTTTGGCGATGTTGACGACGATGGTGATCTCGATGTGATCATCAACGATGCCTACAACACAGGCGCTGCGACTACGCGTCGGGCACGTCTCTATCGCAACGATGGAGTGGGCAACTTCACGCAGGATGCAGCCTTCTTGCCGCCGCTCAAGTCAGGCCAGATGGATGTGCAGTTCGCAGACATCGACAACGACTGGGATCTCGATTTCTTCGGGCCCAACAAGGGCACTGCGGCTGGTAGCACGCATTACTTGATGACCAATGATGGTGCGGGCGCGTACACGGATCGCTCCAACTTGATCACAAGTGCTTCGGGGAACACCTACGAGGCAGAGCCTGGTGACCTTGATGGGGACAACGATCTCGACTTGTTCTTTGTGTCTCTAACCGGGTTTGCCGAGGGTTCTCTGCGCAATAACCTCAACACGGGAGCTTTGGGTTTCACGCAGATCCAAACGATCGGGGCCAACGACGACAACGAGATCGCCTACTTCGATTACGACTGTGATGGCGACTATGACGTGTTCGTGGGCTCGTTGGGCGCAACGGAAGCGGTCTACAACAACAACGGCGCGGGGACGATGACCGCGGTGACGGGCACGGTGATCCAAGCTCAAGCGGATTCGACCTTAGATTTGGCCGTTGCCGACTTGAATAACGATGGCCGCTACGACCTCGTCACTGTGCAAGGCGAGTCGGGTGTCTTCACCAACAAGTTCTACCGCAATGTGTCAGGAGCTCTTGACACGCGTGCACCGCTCGTCACTGCGGTGCTGGCCCCCACAGCCGCCACGGGCAGCGGCCCATGGATCTGCAAGGCCAAGGTGCGCGACCAAGTATTGGATGATGGCATCAACTACGTGCGCGGCTACTGCGAGTGGATTGAGGTCAACGCGGCCACCCA
>JBILXQ010000201.1:0-5437 GCA_044378375.1 Planctomycetota bacterium | reverse complement strand
GTCTCTGCGTGCGGCGGGTGTCTTGGCTACGGCGACGCTGCCGGGTGTGCGCGGCTCGCGCGGTCGCGGGGAACGCCACTTGGAGATTGAAGTCCGTGGGCGCACCAAGGGCTTCACCCTCGGCCCTAACATCAGCGAACCGTGGTTTGAAGCCACGGCTGCCATGGTGCGCACGATGCAGGACGCGCAACGCTGGCAACGCTTGGTGCCGCGTGAGGCGCGTGCGCGGCGCTTGGAATGGGTCAAGGCCGAACAAGAATGGTGGCAACGCGAGAGCGACGAAGCCAAGCGGCGCGCACGGCGTGTCGAACTGGCTTTGGCTTGCATCGATGGCGCAGCCCCCGCGGTGCGTGAACTTGCCTTGACAGAGATCGAGCGCGATTGTGCCGCCGGTGCACAGCTTGGTGCGAGCGAGTTCCCGCGGCTGGTCGCGTGGATGGGTTCGGAAACAGCGGCCTTGGATCGCGCCAAGCGCACCGCGTTGTTGGCCTTGGCGGCGGCACGCCATGCAGGCGGCGGCAAAGCTCCGCCCGAGATGGCGCAGCAACTCGTGGCCGTGGCGATCGCGCGCTTTGGCGCCGATAGCGAGACCTTGATTGCCGATGTGCTGGATGCAGCCGGGCACGCGACGGCTCGCGCAGCCGCCATGGACGGCAATCCCTTGCTGCGTCGTGCAGCAGCACGCGCGCTGTCCAGTCATCCCAGTGAAGAGGATGTCGCGGCCTTGCGGACCTTGCTGTCGGACAAGGACCGTAGCGTGGAAGCTACGGCGGTGCGTGCCTTGGGCGAGAACAAGGTCGAAGCGGCGCGCACAGAGTTGTTGGTGCGTGCACGCCTAGGCTTCCCGGAAGTGCGTGCTGCGGCCTTGGAAGCGGTGGGCTCCATGGGCGGAGAGTTCGTGCTCGATGCCTTGGTGTTGGGCGCCACTGATGCGGATGTGCAGGTGCGGCGCGCTTCGGCCAAGGGCCTTGCCAATCTTGCCGATCCCAGCGCCACTGGTTTCTTGGTCGGACTTTTGGGAGATGGCAGTGATGAAGAAGTGCGTGCTGCCGCGCGCGAGGGCGTGCTGAAGCTGGGCGGCCGTGCGGTGCCGGAACTGACGCGCTTGTTGCACCAACCAGGTGGCCGCATGCGCCGTGATGCCGCGTTGCTGTTGGCGCGCCTGGGCTCGCCCGACGCCGTGTCACCTTTGCTTGCCATCCTCACGCAGCGACGCGCGGATGCTCAAGTGGCCGAGGAACTGGCGGTGTTAACTTGTTTTGACCCGCGTGCGCAGCCCGAGGCCGTGGAAGCCTGGTGGCAGTGGTGGGAAGGCGTGCGTCATGACGACTCGCTGCTGTGGTTCCGCGCGGGCCTCGAGCGCGTGGGCATTTCTACACCTCCGCAGGGCGCGCTCGAAGGCGAAGGCACACTGCAAGGGCGCATCTTCTTGACCGAGGTGCTTGCGCGTCCGGAAGACTTGCTGGTCGAGCGTGCGCGGCGCGAGTTGGGGCGTTTGTTGGGACGCGAGATTGGGCCGCTGCCGCCCAAGGGCCGTGAGCGCGAGGAGTACGCACGCAAGCTGCGCGAGGAGCTGCGTTCGACGCGATGAAGCGCGCGAAGGCCAAGAAGGGGAGCGAAGGCAAGAAGACCGGCGATGCACAGCGTCCGCTGGTCTTGGTGCTGTTGTTCTTGACGGTTGCGCTGTTCGCCGTCGGTGGTGTCGTGCAAGGCCCGAAGATCGCCCGCATCGTGTGGAGCGAACTCGGCGTACGGCATGTCGAGCACCACACCGAGGTGTTCAAGAAGGTCGGAGCAGAGACCGGCATCGACCCTGCCCTGCTGGCGGGCATCTGTTATGTCGAGAGCCGCGGCAAGGTGGATGCGGTCTCCAACAAGGGAGCGATGGGGCTCTTTCAGTTGATGCCCTCGGCTGCCGCGGATGCAGCGCGGCGCTTGAAGATCAACCCGCCCACGCGCGCGGAGTTGCTCTCGAACCCTGAGTTGAACACGCGCCTGGCTGTCAGCCATTTGCAATGGCTCCATCGATTGGAAGGGCCGAACTGGGAACGCGTGCTTGTGGCCTACAACGCGGGGCGCGGTCGTCTCAAGCAATGGTTGGACGATGCAGGCGGGTGGGACGCATGGCGTGCCGCACGCCTCGGCCGCAGTGAAACACTGCACTATGCGCAGAGTTGCCTCGCCTTTGCCCAGCGGTTCCGCGAGCGTGACAGCTTCGCACCACAAACGGCCAAGCGCTAACCTAACGCGGCTCGGCGTCGTGCGTACAGCGGCCTAGCCCACCCCTCCTGAAGCTATGAACCAAACCGATCTAGCAGCCTCCAACACCGTTGTGGCTGCGCGTTTCGTACCCGAGCTGCGCCGCGCCTTAGGCGAAGTCGTCGTAGGTCAAGAGCGCTTGCTCGACATGCTCATCATCGGCGTCCTGACCGGTGGCCATGTGCTGCTGGAAGGTGTGCCCGGCTTGGCCAAGACGCTCGCTGTGTCGAGCCTCGCCAAGGCCGTGGATGGCACCTTTGCGCGCATCCAGTTCACGCCGGACTTGCTGCCGTCGGACCTGATTGGCACCGACATCTACAACGCCAAGGACGGCAGCTTCAGCGTGCGTCGTGGTCCGGTCTTCGCCAACTTTGTGTTGGCGGATGAGATCAACCGCGCGCCCTCCAAAGTACAGTCCGCTTTGTTGGAGGCGATGGCCGAGCGGCAGGTGTCCATTGGCGGCACGACGCATCCTTTGCCGAAGCCCTTCTTGGTGCTCGCTACGCAGAACCCGCTGGAGCAAGAAGGCACCTACCCGCTGCCCGAAGCACAGTTGGATCGCTTCGCGTTGAAGGTGATCGTCAGCTATCCCACGCCCGAAGAAGAGCTGGTGATCTTGGGCCGCATGGCCAGCACTGCGCCGCGCTTGGAGCCGCGCAAAGTTGTCGGTTTGCAGGAGGTGCTGGAGGCGCGCGCCGCAGTGGATCGCGTCCAGTTGGATGAACGCCTGGCGCAGTACATCGTCAGCTTGGTGGTCGCCACGCGCGAACCGGGCCGTCATGGCTTGTCCGATCTCGCTGGCAAGGTGCAGTACGGTGCATCGCCGCGCGCCACGATTTGGTTGGCGCAGTGTGCTCGCGCTCATGCGTTGCTGGCTGGTCGCGCCTTCGTTGTGCCGGGTGACATCAAAGCGGTCGCGCTGGATGTGTTGCGGCACCGCGTGACACCCACATGGGAGGCCGAAGCCGAAGGTCTCACCTCCACACGCATTGTGATGCGCGTGTTGGAAACGGTGCCGGTGCCTTGAGCGACTTCTAAGGTAGCGGAGGTAGGCACATGTCGTTCTGGTCGTGGTTGGATGCAACAGAGCCTGAGGAGCGTACGGCTCCGCAGTTGGAACTTGGTGCCGCTGTGCGCCGAGTGCGCATCCTCACGGCCAAGCTGGTCGACTCTGCGCTATCGGGTGGCTTCAAGAGTGCGTTCCGCGGCAGCGGACTTGAGTTCCGTGAAGTGCGTGCGTACGAGCATGGAGATGACGTACGACGCATCGATTGGAACGTGACCGCACGCACGGGCTCCGCGTATGTGAAGACCTATGCCGAGGAGCGCGAGCTGGAGATCCATGTGGTGCTTGATCGCTCGAGGAGCTTGGGCTTTGGCACGCGCGAGGGAACGAAGGCGGATGCAGCCGCGCGCTTGGTGGCCTTGGTGGCCTTTGCTGCTGCGCGCAGTCAGGACAAGGTCGGGCTGACGGTCTTTGACGGACGCGGTCGTGCCCGCACGCCGTGCAAGAAGGGCATGCGCCAAGCGCTGCAGATCGTGCGCGCGGCTTTGCTGGGCGGCAGTGGCGAGCCGGGTGGTCTGATGGATGCTCTCGAAACGGAAGAGCGTCTGCTGCGCCGTCGCTCGGTGCTGTTTTTGGTGTCGGATTTCTGTGCGCTCGATGCACACAACGAGCGGCTGGAGCGCCTCTTGACGCGGCTCAACCGGCGCCACGATGTGATTGCCGTGCGGGTGCAAGACCCGTTCGAGCGCGAACTGCCGGTCGTGGGACCGCTGCTGGTGCGCGACCTAAGCACTGGGCAACGCGCCGAAGTTGATGGCCGGGATGCCAGCGTGCGGCGTGCTTGGAGCCAAGCAGCCGATCAGCGACGCACGTTGCAGGATGCGCTCTTTGCGCGCTGTCGTATCGAGGTGTTGGACATCACCACGGATGGCGCGGTCGATGTGCCTTTGATCGGGCTGTTCCGGCGGCGTGCGACGGGTCGCGCTGCGAGCAACGGAGGTCGCGCATGAACCTTCACGCCGTGCAAGACACGCCGGCAGCGTGGGGCGTGACGCGCACGCAAGCCAGCATCGGTGAGGCCGTGCGTGTGGAAGCGCGGCTCGAGTTGGCGGATGGTTCGCGCCCCGAGGTAGGTGCGTGGCCAGAAGATCCTCTGGTGCCGTGGGCGTTGTTGGATGCGCCCAAGGCTGTGCGCCAGACCCTCGAGGGGCCACTGGATGCTTGGATGGTCGGGTACACCGCCATGCCGTTGAAAGGCGGCGAGTTGCGCACACCCGAGCTCGTGTTGACCGTTGGTGGTAGTCAAGTATATGTGACACCGGCTTCGTTGCGCGTGGCTTCCGAGCTGGCCGAGGGCGAAGAGGCGCCGCGTGTCTTGCACGAGCCGTTGAATGCTGTGGTCTTGCCCGAGCAAGCGGGTCACACACCGCTCGTGTTGTGGTTGTGGGGTGTGCTGCCGCCGTTGGTGGCTGCGGTGGTGTGGTGGCGCTGGAGGCGTAGACCGCGCTCCGCAGTGAGCGCACTCACTCCTGCGACCCAGCGACTAGCGGACCTGGAGCAGCGCTGGAAGCGTGATCGCACTGCGGCACGCGAGTGCTTGCATGACTTGGTGCTCTTGGTGCGCACAGAACTGGACCAGCGCGCAGCTGTGTCGCGTGTGGCTTTAGGCGGCATGGAATGGGCCGATGTGCTGGAGCGCGAAGGCCAGGTGCAAGCCGCCACCTTCGTGCGTCGCATCGAACCTTTGCGTTGGTGCTGTACCCAAGTGCAAGACGAGCTAGTGCAAGCTCGTTTTGACGAGGCACGCAAGCTGTTGGCTGCGGGAACTGCCGAGGTGCGCGCGTGATGGCCTTGGCGGCACAAGAGCTGGCTCGCAGCGTGGCCGAGGGCCGCCTCGAGTTGGTCGGCGGCTGGTCCCTTGCGGATCCTTGGTTTCTGTTGGTGGCACCCTTGGTGGCCTTGGGTTTGTGGTGGGCGCGTCGTCCTGCCGGCCGTGTGACCGCGGAGGCCACGCTCGTGACCACGGTGCGTCCCTCGTGGCGTCAGCGCACACGCGTCGTGCCGCTGCTGCTGCAAGTGGCGGCGATTGTGTGTGTGTCCGTGGCCTTGGCGCGCCCGCTGAAGGGCAAGGTTGAGTTTCAAAGCGAAAGCGAAGGTGTCGACATTGCGTTG